>PMHC01000212.1 GCA_003156495.1 Acidobacteriaceae bacterium | reverse complement strand
GAGCTGGCCGAGCGGCAGAAGCACTTTGAGCCGGCCGAGCAGTTCTTCCGCCAGTCGCTCGATATCGATCCGGACAGCGCCATGGTGCTGAATTACTTCGGCTACATGTGGGCCGACAAGGGCGTCAAGCTACCCGATGCGCTCAAGCTGATCCGCAAGGCCGTCGATCAGGAGCCGATGAACGGCGCCTATCTGGATTCGCTCGGCTGGGTCTACTTCAAAATGGGCGAGTACGAGCTGTCCGAAGACAATCTGCGCAAGGCCGCCGATCGCACCCGCACCGATCCTACCGTGCACATGCACCTGGGCGACCTCTACGAGAAAACCGGCCGCATCCGTCTGGCGGCGGCGCAGTGGGAGCAGGCGCTGGCCGAATTCGCCAAGTCTCTGCCGGTCGACATCGAGCCGGGCGACGTGGCCAGGGTACAGAAGAAGCTCGATAGCGCGCGCGTCAAGCTGGCCAAAGAAGATCACTCCCTCGGTCAGGTCAAGGCGCAATAAGCTAAAACATATTCACCAATGGCGCATCGGAAATACAGGTGCCCCATCTTCGCCGTCCGCCGCGGCGGACAGCGAAGGTGGGTTAGAAAAGACTTCACACTTTACCGCTACTGTGAAAATGCCCTACCTGCGCTTTACTGCGCCTGTGCCTGCGCCGCGGTAAAGTACGCCTCGGCGTTGCTCTTGTCCACCAGCGAGCTTCCGGTATCGACGAAGGCCGGATAGGGAGCAAAAGCGTCGGCGCTCAGATCCTTGCTCAATTGCGCTTGCGGGTTGTGGAAGATCTCGTCGAGAGCCTTTAACCCGAGGTAGCCCATGGTGAAGGGCTTTTGCGCGATGGTCGCGTCGATCAGGCCGTCCTTGATTCCCTGCAAGGTGTCGGGATTCACATCCCAGGCCACCAGCAACCGGCCGCCGCCGGCGCGCTTGATTGCGTCGGCCACCAGCTTTCCCGAAGAGGAGTCGAGGCAAACGAAGGCGTCGATCTTTTTACCGCCGGTGAGCGCCAGCAGCTCCTGCGCCTTGTCGAAGGCGGCGTGAGGGTCGCCCTTGATGTCGGCGACAGTTGCGATCGTGATTCCGGGCCGGGAAGAAAAGACATCTTTGAAGCCTTTGAGCCGCTCCTCGGTGTTCGGTTGGCCGGTTAGCGTGAAAAAGGCGACGTTGCCCTTGCCGCCGAGCTTATCAATCACTCTTCGGCCGCCCAGGCGTCCGGCCTCCAGGTTGTTGGTGCCGATAAAGTAGAGCCGGTGGCTCAAAGCGGCGTCGGAATCGATGGTGATGACGGGAATTCCGGCAGCGATGGCCGCGTCGATTCCCGGTGTCAAAACGGCGGCCTCCGAGACCGAAACCAGAATGCCGGCCGGCTTGGTCGCCGCGGCCTTTTGCAGCGCATCCAGCTCCTCTTGCGGGCTGTAGCCATCCGGGCCGACGACCTTGACCGTGACCTTGTATTCGGCGGCCGCTTTCTTGAATCCGGCAATGGCCGTCTGCCAGTAGGTGAGCGAAACGTTGCTCGCCACCAGGTAAAAAACCTCTTTGGTCGAGTGTCGGGCGCCGCAGCCCGGCATCCACAAAACCGCTAGCGCAGCCAGCGCCAGCGGCACCGCCTTCATCGATTTCATGGCTACCTCCAAGTAGGCGAGAAGAACCCGCCGCTGCCGGCCTGAGCGGGAAAGGGAAAATGCCGGCTTCCGAGGAAAATACGGCTGGATACTACTCCCTAAAATCGAGCGTTGTCTACGTGACGGTTTCCCTTACCGCGCGCCGCTCCTTCGTTTTCCGCCCCTTTTGCGGTATAACCAGACGTAAGTCGCGCAATGCTGAAGCTGGCCGCGCGGCCGGATTCAACCATGGCCACGGAAAACAAATTCGCCGGTCCGCTGTCCGCTGCCATCGCCGTCGATGGCGGTGAGCAAAGCCCGCTGGCCGCACGCGCCTACGCACAGCCGGCGCACGCCTATCGCGGGCCTTTTGTGCGCGACGCGGCGCGGATTCTGCACGCGCGCGCCTTTCGCCGCCTAGCGGGTAAAACGCAGGTTTTTACCCGGCTGCAAGACGAAGGCCTCTCGGACCACTTTCGCAACCGGCTGACGCACACCCTTGAAGTGGCGCAGATCGCGCGCACGGTGGCCGCGACGCTGGGGCTCAATGTCGAGTTGGCCGAGGCCCTGGCGCTGGCGCACGACATCGGCCATCCGCCCTTTGGCCACGCCGGCGAGCGAGCGCTCGATCGCGCTCTGGCCGCGTACGGGTTGAGCTTTGACCACAATCTGCACGCCCTGCGCATCGTCACCTGGTTTGAGGAGCGCTACCCCGGTTTTCGCGGACTCAATCTGACGCTGGCCGTGCGCGAAGGAATCGTCAAGCACTCGCGCGATTATTCGGCGCACGAACACCCCGAGCTGGCCGAGTTTTTTCTCGACCGTTTTCCGCCGCTCGAGGCGCAACTGATCGATTTCGCCGATGAAATCGCCTACCTCACGGCGGATCTCGACGATGGATTGGATGCCGGAATTCTCGATCTCGACCAGGTGCGCGAGGCTTTGCCGCTCTTTCGCAATCTGCACGATACCGCGCGCGCCGACTATCCGGCCGCGACCGCCAAGCTTACGGCTTACGAGGCTTTGCGACGGTTGCTGAACGCGCTGGTGACGGATCTGATCGACGGAACTCGTCTTCGTGTGCAAACGCTGGGGGTCGAAACTCTCGACGAGCTTCGCCGCGCGCCCCAGCGGCTGGCCGCGTTCAGCGCGCCGATCGAGCTTGAGCGGGCGGCCATCAAGGAGTTTCTCTACACCAACCTCTACAACTCGCCCGGTCAGGAGCAGGCGCACGCCTACGCCGGGCAAGTCGTCGGCGGACTCTTCGCGCATCTGTTGGCCACCCCGGAACGGATGCCGGCCGACCATCTGGCGCAGGCGCCCACCGAGGGGCTGGCGCGCACCGTCGCCGATTACATCGCCGGCATGACCGACAGCTACGTCGTGCAACAGTGGGTGCGCTGTCAGAAGCGCTAAAGCATTTTTACCCACGTTCAGAATGGCAGTTCATTTTTGTTCAAACGCTTGTCTAAAAGCCATAAGTCGATAGGGCCTAGCGCTGGGCGACGGCGGCTTTGCGCTGGAAGTATTCAAGCGAACGCTGAAGCCCATCTTTGAGGCCGATGCGCGGCGCCCAGCCGAGCAGCTCGCGCGCCTTGGCGATGTCGGGCTGGCGGCGGGTGGGATCGTCCTCGGGCAGATCGACGAAGCGCAGCTCGCTTTGCGCGCCGGTGGCCTCGAGCACAGCCTGGGCGCACTGCCGGATCGTGTACTCCTCTGGATTGCCGATGTTAACCGGCAGATGCTCGTCACTGCGCGCCAGGCGCACGATGCCCTCGATCAGATCGTCGACGTAGCAGAAACTGCGCGTCTGGCTGCCATCGCCGTAGACGGTGAGCGGTTCGCCGCAAAGAGCCTGCATCATGAAGTTGGAGATGACGCGACCGTCGCCGGGACGCAGACGCGGCCCGTAGGTGTTGAAGATGCGCACCAAGTGCGTGTTGACGCCGTGCGTGCGCTGGTAGGCCATCACCATTGCCTCGGCGAAGCGTTTGGACTCGTCGTAGACCGAGCGGGGGCCGACCGGATTGACGTTGCCCCAGTAGCTTTCCGTCTGCGGATGTTCGAGCGGGTCGCCATAGCACTCCGAAGTTGAGGCCTGCAGGTAGCCGGCATGATGGCGCAGCGCGATCTGGAGGGTGTTTTCAACGCCCAGCGAACCGACGCGCAGGGTTTCGATGCCCAGCCGCAGATACTCGGGCGGGCTGGCCGGCGAAGCGAAGTTGAAGACGTAATCGACCGGACCGGGATCGAAGGGGTGGCAGATGTCGCGCCGCTCGAAATGGAAGCGGGGATCGCTTTTGAGATGAGCGAGATTTTCCTCGTCGCCGGTCGAGAGATTATCGACGCCCAAGAGCTCGTCGCCCTCGCGCAATAAACGATCGACTAAATGAGAGCCAAGAAAGCCGGCAGCGCCGGTTACAAGTACGCGCATGATTTATATCAATACTCCGGATCAGTAAAATTTCAAAACTTTCGCGGCCGGTTTACGACACGGGTGAAGAACTTTTCTCAATGGTTATATCGGAGTATGGATTGATTTGTACTCCACCCTAGCCGCAAAGAACGTGGCTAGAATGGGGCACCCCATTTTTCTCTACTCCGGCGATGAAAACGCGCTAGGCCGAAAGAGAATTTGCTTTCGGCTTTTCCTCCAGCGCCTGATTGGTTGCCTGCCGCCCCATGCTGACGTAGGTAAAGCCGCCGTTTTCCATCTCTCGCGGCTTATACAAATTGCGACCGTCGATGACGATGGGGAAATGCACGACGCGATTGAGGCGGGCAAGATCGAGAGTAGCGAACTGCTTCCAGTCAGTCAAAATCAGCACGGCGTCGGCGTTGGCAGCCGCCGCGTAGGCGTCTTCGGCATAGCGCATATTGTCGGCCGGCGGCAACACGTTTTTGGCGCGCTCAATGGCCGCCGGATCGTAGGCGGTTACGATCGCTCCGGCCTGCAGCAGCTTGCGAACAATCTCGATCGCCGGCGACTCGCGAATATCGTCGGTATCGCCCTTGAAGGCCAGCCCGAGAGCGGCCAGCCGCTTGCCGCGCAG
>PMHC01000192.1 GCA_003156495.1 Acidobacteriaceae bacterium | reverse complement strand
TTCTTCCATCACGTGCCCTACAGCTACAAACTGCGCTCGGGCAAAACCGTGATCCAGTACATTTACGACAGCCATTACGAGGGCGCGGAAGAAGCGGCGCAACTCGGCCGCGAATGGGATTCGCTTAAAGGCAAAATCGATCAGCGGCTCTTTGACGATGTGCGCCTGCGCCTCGACTATCAGGCCGGCCACGCCATCGTCTGGCGCGACGCCATCGTGCAATACTTCCTCAAGCAAAGCGGCATTGCCGACGAGCAGGGCCGCGCCGGTCATTTCCCCGGCCGCATAGAAGCCGAAGAAGCGCGGCTCTCCGGCTACAAAATCGTCGCCGTCACGCCTTGGGAAGACGCCTCGCGCGGCAAAGCCGTAACCTGTCCGGGCACGGCTGAAAAATCTTCCGGCTGCTCGGCCGAGTGGACTTACTCTGGCCCCGCCGGCCGCTTCGACATTGCCATTCAGTACTTCGACTTGCAGGGCGGCGTGGCGCACTTCACGCTCGTCATCGGCGGCAAGCCAATCGTCTCCTGGGCTGCCGATGCCGCGCTGCCTTCGCGACATCTTCACGCAGACAACTCCACGCGCTTTACCTTGCGCGGCGTTGAGCTGAACCCAGGCGATACACTGCGCGTCGAAGGCATCCCCGACGGTGGCGACCCGGCCGCGCTCGACTACATCGAGATCGCGCCCAGCGAGCCTCAAACAAGATGAAGATGCGTATGCTGCATCTCGTCGAGTTCACGGAATAAATCCTCGATCTGTTCCGCCCGGCGGCTGCTCACATCGATGAACTCGATGCCAACGCAGCGCCCCTTCCTGATGTTGCGAACAATGCCGGCGATGCGCAGCGCGATTCCGCGCACGGTCAGGTGAACTTCCAGCCGTATCCCCTTCATATCCGGCCAGAGCGTATCCATCTCGATGCAGCAGCCGGAGACGCTCAAATCCAGCAGCGTGCCGTCGATCTTGGCTTCAACGCTGGGAATCGCGATCTGCGCCACGCCCTTGCAATTCAGGCGCGGCTTGGCGCGTTGTTCATCCTTCCAGTACCACGGGCGCGAACTTCCGTCTCCGCGTTGATCGTTTTTTGGTTCCATCGTCCGCCTCCATGCGGATTGCACAATGGATCAAATGCGATGAGAACTAGAGCATTTTTACCAACAGTGTATAGAACTCAGGATCGCCGAGTTGACGCGAACATCAGTGAGCGGCAACCTTCAGCATGATTCGGCACTCTACAGAATTGGTAAAAATGCTCTAATGCGGGGGGGTAGTTTGAGAATATTTCAGGGCATATCCGCCACTGGAATATAACTTCGTTAAATGATGAATCGCCGCGTGACTAAAGTGTAGGTTTGTTTCGATCTCGGACAGTAATCTTCCGCGCGTCCTCTTCTTCCATCTTTTGCAGCTCGCCAATCAACTCTGAAACCTGTTCCCGCTTGCGCTCGCTTACGTCGAGAAAGCGAATCCCCACGGTGTTGCGGTCGTGAACCGCTTGGATCACTCCACTCATTCTGAAGGGCAGTCCGCGCAAACTAAACTCCGTCTCCACCCGCGTATGGATGCCCACAATAAACCGCTCGTCGGCGCGTATACAGCAACCGTCCAAGCTAAGATCCTGAATCCGTCCGCGTATCGCCGAGCCGGTTTTTACAAAACAAATCTCGGCAGTATTGTCCACCTTGAGCCGGACCTGTTTGCGGCGTTCGCGCGGCGCGGCAGCTTTCGTTCCCTGGTTTCGGGGTTTTTCTTGCGCAAGCGAATCTTGCCTGGCGGGCGCGGCTTTCACTGCGGCTGGCAGTTGGCTCGCATTCTCTGTTCGCTTGGCCAAATCCGCCTCCATCTCGCCGAGCGCCTCGGCCAGCTCATTTCGGCGCCGCTCCGTCACGTCAACAANNCGTCTACAAAATCGCGATCGTCGGTCCACTTTACAACGCCTCCAAAGCAAAAGGGAAGACCCTTCACCTTGAAGCTAACTTCAGTCAACTGCCGCGCCGGAATCGCCGCCAGCTGCTCTCGAGTATGTACGCAACAGCCTTCCAGATTCAAATCGACCATGCGGCCGGCCAGCGACATGCCGTCGCCGAGCTTCAGCAGCACAAAGCCTTCGTCCACGCTCTCGTGAGCGCGTGCGCTCCGCTCCCCCATCGCCCGGCGCGCATCAAATTCTCTTCCGTCCATTGACCGCTCCAACCAACTTTCAACGGCGATCAGCCTTGGAACCCTGATGTAACGCAATCTGGCTGTCGCTGGCGCGAGCAGCTCCTTTAGGGGGGATCTGTCGGAGCCGCAATCTTCCGTCGGCGCTTTCCTTATGGAAACGCCTCGGCTCTTTGAATGCCGCCGCACAATTGATTGGCCGCATCCACTCTTTTCTTCGTTGTCTTTTAGTGCAAATCTCCCGCAGGTATAGAGCAACCGTGTCAGGGCACGAGTTGACTCGTGCCGCAAAAGGCCACATAAATCAAGGGCTTTAGCCCCTGAGCGAATTTTTTCCTCTATACCATCAGGCGATTTGCTCTACTGCCCGCCTGTTTTAGTGCCCGCCGCCGCGCGCAGGCTCTCGGCCCATCAGCCGGTCGTAGCGATACACATCGCTGGTGGTGCCCAGCGACTCGTTGTATAAGCTCGCGGCGCCCGTCATCTGCTTCAGCTCTTCGCTGAACACATGGACTGCTTGCAATTGGCTGGCCGTCGCGGGGCGCTCGTCTTGGGAAGTTCTCATGAATTTCTGGTAGCCATGGTCCACCAGTCGCGCCACTTCGCCCTTCACCAGTTCGCCCGGATGCACGGCAAAGGCCGCCGCCGATCCCGTCTCGTCCTTGGCCCGAACAGCGGCCGTCAGCACCGCGCCGACGCCGGCCTTGCTCACCAGCACGCCGCCCTCGATCCCCGCATACGCGGCCGTCTCAAAACCGTGGGCGCGCAGCAATTCCAGCGTTTGATCAAAATCGGGATGAAGGGATTTGCGTTTCATAGCAGCGTTTCGCTCCGCGAAGATCAGGTGACAGCAAAAAATCGCTCCCGCTCTTCCAATCTCGCACACCCGCGCCGCCCACGGCAATGCGCCGGTCGCATCCCTATCCGCGCCCGCATTTCTCGGCCGAGACGCCCGCGGCGCTCGCTCTACGCCTTTTCGGTCGTGCGCTTCCATCCCAACCGCATTCTCAACAGCCTCTTCAGCCGCGTCAGCCGCCGCTCGCAACAAGGCTTCCGCGCGGACGGCGTATGCGCATGGTAGCTCCGGCATCGCGCGCAGTCGCCGTGCCGCGGACATTCCACCTTGGGGCAGATGCAGACCGCCGGATCATCGCTGGCCGTCGCCATGATCTTTTCCCCACGCATCACATCATCTCCACCAGCAGCCGTCCGTTCTCGTCCATCTTGCCGAAGATCATCTT
>PMHC01000065.1 GCA_003156495.1 Acidobacteriaceae bacterium | reverse complement strand
ACGATCCGCAACCATCAGGCCATCTTCCTCAGCCCGCAGCAGGCCAAGGCATTGTGGAATGTGCTGGGGCAAAATCTGGCGCAATACGAGAAGGCCTTCGGCGCGCTGCATCTGGAGCCGCAGAACCAGAACTTTCCTAGCGAGCCGGTGAATTAAAGCAGGGACTAGGGGCTAGGGACGAGAGACCAGGGAGAACCGTAGCGACGATGCGAGAGATTAGGGAACGGGCGGCCGGGGTCGGATGGGCCGCGGGCTGCGCAATGATTGCCGGCGAGGGAGCGAGCTGTTGCGCCTAAAAAAAATTCTCAATCCGCGGCGGGATGCGCCGCTGCCGCTGGAGACGATCTTTCCACTGATCTTCGTGGCGCTTTATGTCAGCCACTACACGCTGCTGCGGCTGCCCTATTACTGGGACGAAGCGGGCTACTACATTCCGGCGGCCTGGGATTTTTTCCGTACCGGATCGCTGATTCCTTCAAGCACGCTCACCAACGCGCATCCGCCGCTGCCCAGCGTTTATCTGGCGCTGTGGTGGAAGCTATTCGGCTTTGCGCCGGTGGTGACGCGTAGCGCGGTACTGCTGGTGGCCGCGCTGGCGCTTTTGGCCGTCTGGCGGCTGGCGATGCGCCTGGTGGGCAACACTTCAGTGGCTTTTTGGACGGTGCTGCTGACTGGGCTTTATCCGATCTGGTTTGCGCAAAGCACGCTGGCCCACGCCGACATTTTTGCCGCCGCCTGCTCGTTGTGGGGGCTGGTCTACGCGCTGCCCGGTCGCGAACGCAAGCCGTGGGCGGCGGCGCTGTGCTTTGCCGCCGCGGCGCTCTCAAAAGAAACGGCGATTGCGATTCCGCTGACGCTGGCGGCAATCGACGTGGTCGAGAGCTTGCGCGGCGACCGCGCCGAACGCGCATCGCTATGGCGCGAGGCGGCGTGGCTGTTAAGCTGCGTCCTCCCGCTGGCCGGTTGGTACGCTTACCACCGCGCCAAAACGGGCTTTCTCTTTGGCAACCCAGAGTTTTTGCGCTACAACGCGCAGGCCACGCTTGAGCCGCTGCGCATTCTGGCGGCCTTTGGCCATCGTCTGCTGCATCTTACCGCGCACATGAATCTCTTTGTGCCGGTGCTGATGGGTTGCGCGGCGCTGCTGCTCGATCCGCGGCGCGACCGGGGCCACGAGCGCGCGGGGATCGACGCGCCTGTGATGCGGCGGATTTTTCTGCTGCTTTTGGCCAATGCGCTGCTGTTCAGCGTGCTGGGCGGCGCGCTTTTAACGCGCTATCTGCTGCCCATGTATCCGCTGGTTCTGCTGGTGGCCATTACGAGTCTTTATCGGCGCGTGCCCTACTGGCGCGGGTTGGCGCTCTTGTCGGCGGCGGCTTTTCTGGCCGGGCTGTTCATCAATCCGCCCTACGGATTCGCGCCCGAGGACAATCTGACCTACGCGCGCATGATTCGGATGCAGCAGGCGGGAATTGCGCAATTGAACAAGCTCGACCCTGGAGCCACGGTGCTGACGGCCTGGCCGGTTAGCGACGCGTTGCGGCGGCCCGAGTTGGGCTACGTGAAGCAGCCGTGGGAGGTTTACGCGCTCGATGACTTTACCGTTCCGCAGATCGCGCGGGCGGCCCAGCAGCCGGAAGCGTATTCAGTCGCGCTGGTTTTTTCTACCAAGTACGATCCGCCGCTGCCGTGGCTGCGGCTAACCGGCGAGAGTTTTGACGAGCGCTACTTCGGCCTGCACCACGATCTGCAGCCGGAGCGGATTGCGCGTGAGCTGGATGGCACGCTGGTTTGGCGGCAGAACGAGGCGGGAATGTGGGTGGCGCTGATTCGCTTTGACCGGCAGGTGGAAGCGCGGCTAGAGCGGTAGCGAATTTTTACTGCGCGCCGTTTTGCAGCTTTTCGCGGGTCAGGTCGTTCCAGGTGGCGATCGCTTCGGGCAAAGGCGGACTGATTACTCCGGTGGTGATGCCGTCGATCGCGCGCTGCGGTTCGACGTTGCCTTCGGCGTCGCGCAGAATGCCCTTGACCCAGCCGACGGCCGCGGTTTCGCCGTCGCGCGTGAAGGTCTGCTCGAAGTAGAACCATTTCTCGTCCCAGCAGACGATTCGCGAGGCGAGCGAGAAGGCCGAAAACAGCGGCAGCGAGCGGCGATAGGTGATCCACGATGCGCCCAGCAGCGGCTGCCAGCGCGAGCGCATCATGTGCGAGAGCAAGCGTGTGCGCGCCAGCAGATGGGTGCGAGCGTAATCCATAATGCTCGGGTAGCGCGCGTTGTTCATGTGCAGATTCAGATCGATGTCGTTGGGCAAAACGCGCAACCGGAGCGTATCTTCGCCGAGAACATCAAGCGGCGGCAGCGGACGAATGCTCTGACGGAAGGCCAGCGAGGGAATGCGAACGAAATTGATGAAGTGCGACAAAAAACTCTCCCCGGCTCAAGTGTAAAAGGCTGGGAAGCGGAGGGCCAAATACCGGAATGCGGCGCACAGTCGGTTGTACGTTTAATCTGTGAAGGGAGAAATGATCTAGCGATGAAACAAACGACTCGACGTGAGTTTTTAACAGGCGGCTCGGCCATTGCGCTGGGCGCTGCGATTGCGCCCGGCCTTCTTCGCGCCGGCAAAGTTTCATCGAGCAGCCGGCGCGTTTTCGTCGGCTCGCACACGGAAAACGGAATCCTGATCTACGACTGGGATGCGCGGACGGGAACGCTCGCGCCGGCAGGAGTGGCGGCCAGGATTCCCAGCGTGGCGTGGCTGACCTGTTCGCGCGATCGCGACTATATTTATTCGGCCTCGGAGCTGGATTCATTCAACGGCAAGCCGACCGGCGAGGTGGCCAGTTTTCGCGTTGTGGGCGGCAAGCTGGAGCCGCTTTCGGCGCGCAACTCGGCCGGAACCGGAACCTGCTACGTGGCGCTGGACCGGACGGAGCGTATGCTGCTGGCCGTCGACTACGTGGGCGCGAACGCGGCCAGCTTCCGCGTGAAAAACGGTAAATTAAGCGAGGTGGTTTGGAGCGAACACTATACCGAGCACGGTCCGATGGCCGACCGGCAGCAGACCGCGCACGCGCATTTCGCCTCCTTCTCGCCGGACAACCGCTTCGCTTACATCAATGACCTCGGCGGTGATTCAATCCACATTTACCGGCCCGATCCGGCAACGGCGCGGATGCGGCCGGCGGGAATCTATCGCAGCGCGGCCGGCGCCGGCCCGCGCACGCTGCACTTTCATTCCAACGCACATACGGCCTACTGCATGAATGAACTTAATTCGACGGTAGATGTGTTGGAGTGGAGCAAGAGCGATGGCAGTCTCACGCTTGTTAAACGGATCGAGCTGCTGCCGGCCGGCTACAGCGGTCCCACCTATGGCTGCGACACGGTGATCAGCCGCGATGGCCGCTTCGTTTACTTCGCCAACCGCGGCGACGATTTTATCTACATCTTCCGCGCCGATGCGAAGAGCGGCGAGTTGACGCCGGTCAAGCGCACCAACTGCGGCGGCAAAATGCCGCGCAACTTTACGCTCGATCCCACCGAGCGGTGGATGCTGGTGGCGAATCAGTTTTCGGATGCGATCAGCGTTTTTGCGCGCGATCCGGAAACGGGGCTGCTGGCCGAGGAAGGGAAGAGTATCGCCGCGCCAAAGCCGATGCGGATTTTGTTTGTGTAGAAAGATTCGCCAACGCTTTAGAGGTGGTCTAAAAACTCCTATTCACGGATTTGAAAGGGCGCGACTTCAGTCGAAGCCGTGCCCTTTTTAATCGTCAAGTTTTTAGACAGCTTTTTACGCGGCCTCTGGTGCGTCGGCCTTCAACTGCTCGGCTTGATAGTGGGCCATGAGCGCATCGACGATCGGCTGCAGGCGGCCATCCATCACCAGATCGAGCTGATGCAGGGTGAGGCCGATGCGGTGGTCGGTGACGCGGTTCTGCGGAAAGTTATAGGTGCGGATTTTTTCGCTGCGGTCGCCGGAACCGACCATCGAGCGGCGCTCTTTGTCGAGCTCGGCGTGCTGCTTTTCCATCTCCATCTCGTAGAGGCGCGAGCGGAGCACTCTCATGCCTTTTTCGCGATTTTTGATCTGCGATTTTTCGTCCTGGCAACTGACCACGGTGTTGGTGGGCAGGTGGGTAATGCGCACCGCCGAGTAGGTGGTGTTTACCGACTGGCCGCCGGGGCCCGACGAGCAGAAGGTGTCGATGCGAATGTCTTTGGGCTCGATCTTGACGTCGACCTCTTCGGCCTCGGGCAGCACGGCCACGGTGATGGCCGAGGTATGCACGCGGCCTTGGGTTTCGGTGGCCGGCACGCGTTGCACGCGATGCACGCCCGACTCCCACTTGAGCTGCGAGTAGACGCGCTCGCCCTCGACGATGGCGATCACTTCCTTGTAGCCGCCGATGCCGGATTCCGACAGCGACAACACTTCGACCTTCCAATGCTTTTGCTCGGCGAAGCGTGTGTACATGCGGAAGATTTCTTCGGCGAAGAGCGTTGCCTCGTCGCCGCCCGTGCCGGCGCGGATTTCGAGCACGATATTCTTTTCGTCGTTGGGATCCTGGGGCAGCAGAAGAATCTTCAGCTCTTCCTCAAGTGCCTGCACGCGCGGCTCAAGCGCGGCTACCTCTTCTTGCGCCATCGCGCGCAGATCCTCGTCAGAGTCGGCGAGCATTGCTTGCGCTTCGTCCAGATTTTTTTGCACCTGCTTCAGCTCGCGGAATTTTTCCACCGGCGCTTCAATCTCGTGCAGGGCTCTGGCGGCCTTTTGATATTTTTCGTGGTCGTTGAGGATCTCGGGCAGCGCGAATTGCGATTGCAATTCGACGTAATGCTGCTCCATTTGTTCTAAACGGTCAATCATGACCCCTCCGGCCCCTGCGGGGCGGCAGATTTATTAACGCGTGAAGTGGAAAAGAAAAACGGGCGCAGAACAAGTGTATGCGGCGGGCGCCGCTAGAGCAGAGCCGGAATGGGTTGGCGAAGAATCATGTCAATTTCTATTTTAGCGTGAAAGGCGATCGGCTACAGAAACGGATTGACGATGCGGACGCCGTCGATGACCTGGCCGTGCTGCAGATCTTCTGTCAAAAGCTCACGGCATCCAGTCTGCTTGGCGCAGTGAATAATGAGCGCATCCCGGTAGGAGAAGCCGTGCAGGCGGTGCAGATCGATGGCGGCTAGAACGTCGCTTAGCACAGGCTCCATCACATCGAATGCCGCGAAGAGCTCGACCTTGCGGCGCGCGTCTGCTGGATCTAGACCATACTTCCGCGTGACGGTGACGAAGTACTCCTGGAGCACCTGCAAAGAGATGACGCCCGACTCCATTTGCTTGTGCTCGTCAAGAAGATCCAGAGCTCGCTTCTGCTTGGCGGGATTGGCCCGGTCATCCGTATACACGAGAATGTTTGTGTCGAAGAAAGTTCTTGGCAGACTATCTGCGCTCATAGATCTCGTCCCGATTAAAGCGCCAACCGTGGGAGTCACCTTTTCCGGAGAGAGCGCGCAACTCTTCGATCCATTGCTCTGCGCCGCTATCGCCCTTTCCGGCAACGTAGCTCAAGTGTTCGCGAATCTCTTCGTTCACGCTTTTGCCGACGGCGCGAAGTTTTTCTCGTGCGCGTTTGACGGTCTGCTCGTCGATGGAGAGGGTGAGATTCATGAACACATAATACGTGCGCACGTATTATGTGTCAATGGGGTGGCGGACAAAGACCTGCTGCCAGTTCCAAAATAAAACTATTGAATGCAGCGCGTTACATGCCGCCTTGTCCCAGCAAAAATCCAATTCCGTAGGTCACAGCGCCCTCCAGAGCGCCGACTAGCGTCATCTCCAGCCCCGAGGACCACCAGGAGCGGACGG
>PMHC01000261.1 GCA_003156495.1 Acidobacteriaceae bacterium | reverse complement strand
GATTCGCATGAAGCGCCTGTCCGTGTTCGCCCTTACCCTGGCCCTTGCCTCTACGGCGATGGCCGCCGCCCAGTCCACCGCCGCCGCGCCAAAGCCTGCCGCTCCGGCCGGTCCTACCAAGGTTGCCGTCGTCGCTTTTCAGGTGGCTTTGGCTCAGACCAACGAATTTCAACGCGATCTGGCCGATCTGCAAAAGAAATACGATCCCAAGAAGACACAGCTCAAGGCCTTGAACGACGAGATCGAAAATCTGACCAAGCAATTGCAAAGTTCGAGCGCGCAGTTGAGCGACGCCGAGCGCGTCAATCGCACCCGGACGCTGGATGAGAAGAAAAAGCAGCTGGAGCGCGAGTCTCAGGATGCGCAGAGTGACTTTCAGGCCGACATGCAGCAGTTGATCGGCAAGATGGCCAATAAAGTGGGTGCGGTGATGACCGACTACGCCGAGAAGAACGGCTTTACGCTGGTGCTCGATGCCGGTGACGAGCAGAGTTCTTCGGTGCTTTATGCCGTGGAGTCGACCAATATCACCAAGGCGATCATCGACGCCTACAACCAGAAGTCAGGTGTACCGGCTCCGCCGGCGCAGCCGGCCGCCGTGGATGCGCCGCAACCTGCACCCGCGCACTAATCTGCTTCGCATGAAGGCTGAGGGGCGGTTCGTGGCCGCCCTCGGTCTATCAACGTTGACGCTCCCTATCGCGCCCCCTATAATCCCCTTAGTTTCCGCTGAGCACTCCATTTGCATCCTTTTTCAGCTTTGCGCCATCCGGCGCGGCAATTTCCGCGCCAACCGGAAGGAAGATGAGCCTGGAGGATTCGTGAGGAGACAAAGGTTTGTTTTGGCCTCGAAGCCAAGAAAATTAAAGGAGTAGTTAGATCCCAATGAAGCGTTCGTTCGTACTGATTGCCATTCTGGCCTCGGGGTTGGTCCTGAGCGCCGCCGCACAAACGCCGGCTGCCGCCGCGCGCGCCGCCGTTCCGCCGGCGAAAATCGCTGTAGTCGCCTTTGAGATGGCCGTAGGCCAAACCAACGAGGGACAGCGCGACTTTGCCGATCTGCAAAAGAAGTACGCGCCGAAAGAAGCTGCTCTCAAGACGCTGAGCGGAGAGATCGACGGTTTGGCCAAGCAGCTGCAAACTCCGGGCGCCAGCCTCTCCGACGCCGAGCGCACCAGCAAGGCCAAGATTCTGGACGAGAAGAAGAAGCAACTGGACCGCGAGTCGGAAGACGCAAAAAGTGCGCTGCAGCAGGATATGCAGGATCTGTTCAACACCCTGCAGTCGAAGGTTTACGACGTGATGCAGTCCTACGCCGAGCAGCAGGGCTACACGCTGATCGTCGACATCTCGCAGCAGCAGTCGCCGGTGCTCTATGCCAACTCTGGAAGCAACATCACCAAGGCCGTGATTGATGCTTACAATCTGAAATCGGGTGTGCCCGCGCCGGCCGCTGCTGCCGCGCCCAAGGCGACAGCACCCCATCCGGCGACCGCAAAGCCTGCCGTAAAGCACTAAAGAGTGCTTCTGCTTCCACGCGCGAGGGCCCCGCTTGTCGGGGCCTTTGCTTTTTGCGCGGTGCACCTTCAAAAAAAGCAGAATTCCATTTTGTGGAATGAATTGCCGCGAAGATAGACCTAAGTCACTTGACGGTCAAAGGCGGCCCAGATACTGTCAAAAGATCGAAAATCGCGTTAAGGGCTGAGGTAAGAGGGCAGAGGATCTATGTCTATGGAAAAGCTGTGGATCTTTTCTGGAGAGCAGGGACATAATTATGTGCGATTTCTTTCCCGTGGCCGCTGCCCGCGCGGGGAATACCTATAACCCTTTATTTATCAGAATATAGCAAAAGAAAAACCTACCCGCCGTGGCCGTTCCAGCTTTTTTGGAGAGCAGGAAAGTTTGCCCAGGGCTTTCCACAGGCAGCGACAAAATGACTGAATAGAAACGCCGAAACTGCTTCTTTTTACGCTATTTTTGCGGTTCCTCGTCCATCCGCAAAACCGCCCAAAAAGCCTCCTGCGGAATGTCTACTTTTCCAATCCGCTTCATGCGCTTTTTGCCCTCTTTTTGCTTTTCCAGCAGCTTGCGTTTGCGCGAGATGTCGCCGCCGTAGCACTTGGCCAGCACGTTTTTGCGCAGTGGGCTGACGGTTTCCCGGGCGACGATTTTGGCGCCGATGGCGGCCTGAATGGCGACTTCGAATTGCTGGCGCGGGATCAGCTCGCGCATCTTGGAGACCAGCGCGCGGCCACGCTCGTAGGCGTGGTCGCGGTGGACGATGATTGACAGTGCGTCAACCGGTTCGCCCGAAACCAGAACATCCAGCTTGACCATGGGCGACTCCCACTCGCCGGAGAGTTGATAGTCCAGCGAGGCGTAGCCGCGCGAGACGGTCTTCAGCCGGTCGTAGAAGTCCAGCACGATTTCGTTCAGCGGCAGCTCGTAGGTGAGCATGACGCGAGTCGGCGTCACGTACTCGAAGTTGAGCTGCTTGCCGCGCTTCTCTTCGACCAATTTCAAGATGCCGCCGACGTACTCCTCGTTGGTGAGAATTTTGGCGGTGATAATCGGCTCGTGGATCGAGGCGATCGATTGCGGCTCGGGCCAGTGCGAGGGATTATCGACCTGGAGGTGGCTACCGTCGGTCAGGTCGAGGTGATAGCGCACGCTCGGCGCGGTCGTAATCAGATCCAGTTGGTATTCGCGCTCCAGCCGCTCCTGGATGATGTCCATGTGCAGCAGGCCCAAAAAGCCGCAGCGGAAACCGAAGCCCAGCGCCTCGGAACTTTCCGGCTCAAAGAAAAATGAGGCGTCGTTCAACCGCAGCTTTTCCAGAGCGTCGCGCAACAGCGTGTGCTCGTGCGAATCGACGGTGTAAAGCCCGGAGAAGACCATCGGCTTGATGTCTTCGAATCCGGGCAGCGCTACGGCGGCCGGCCGTTCGTCGTCGGTTACGGTGTCGCCGATTTTGGTGTCGCTGACGGTTTTGATCGTGGCAGAAAAAAAGCCTACTTCGCCGGCGCGCAGCTCGCCAATCTCGACCGGCTTGGGGCAGAGCACGCCCATCGATTCCACTTCGTAAGACTTGTCATTCGACATCAGGCGGATGCGCTGGCCCTTGCGCATGGTGCCCTGCATTACGCGCACCAGCACGATCACGCCGCGATAGGCGTCGAACCAGGAGTCGAAGATCAGCGCCTGTAGCGGAGCTTCGGGATCGCCGGTGGGCGGCGGCAACCGATGCACGATCGCTTCCAGTACCTCCGGCACGCCCTGGCCGGTTTTGGCGCTGACAGGAAGGGCGTCGGTGGCGTCCAGGCCAACCGCCTGCTCGATGGCTTCCTGCGTGCGCAGAATGTCGGCCGAGGGCAGATCGATTTTGTTGATGACGGGAATAATCTCCAGGCCGTCGTTGATCGCCAGATAGGCGTTGGCCAGTGTTTGCGCTTCCACGCCTTGGCTGGCGTCAACAACCAGCAGCGCGCCTTCGCAAGAGGCCAGCGAGCGCGAAACTTCGTAGCTGAAATCGACGTGCCCCGGCGTATCGATCAGGTTGAGCTGATAGGTTTCGCCATCCTTGGCCTTGTACATCATGCGTACGGCNNCGCGCTCGCGCTCCAGGTCCATCGCGTCCAGCACTTGGGCCTGCATCTCCCGTGCGGTGACTGAACCGGTCAGTTCCAGCAGACGGTCGCTTAGCGTCGACTTACCGTGGTCGATGTGCGCGATAATAGCGAAATTGCGTAGGAATCGGGCGTCCATGAGTAAAGCGGCGGAGAAAAATAGAGCGCTTGGGCGCGTCCGCCGTGGCACGGCCCTCCATCGCTAGCTTATCATCGGCATAGTGTCTAAAGTGACTTCATCAATGCTTCATCTGTCCGACTCGTTTCTGCGTGAGGCGCGGAATCGCCTCTCTTTGCCCGTTTGCTTTTTCGCGGGCCTGTTGCCGATCGTGGTTTTGTCCGGCTGTACTCCCACGGATAAGAGCGCGCCTGCCGCGCCGCCGCCGCAAGCCACCGCGCCCGCCGCGTTGTCGCCGCAGGTCACCGCGCCCGCCGCGCCCGCGGCCAAAGCTACGCAGCCGCGCGTGCGCCAGTTGATTGCGCAGGTCGATGCCGCCTATGCCCGTGGCGAAGCCGCATACCGCAAGGGCAAGTTGTCCGAAGCCAAGACCGAGTTCGATCGCGCCGTCGATCTGATGCTGGCCAGCGGCATCAACATCAAGACCACGCCCGAGCTGGAAGACGAGTTCAATAAAATTCTCGACCAGGTGAATGGCCTGGAGATGGAAGCCCTCAAGCAGGGCAACGGTTTTACGCCCAAGGAAGAAGAGACGCCCGCCGAGGCGGCTAGCGACGTGACCTTCGCCGTCGATCCCAATTTGATGGCCAAGGCACAGGCCGATCTGGCGACGACCAAATCCGATCTGCCGCTGGTGGTGAACAACTACGTGGCCGCCTTCATCAACTTTTTCGCCTATACGCAAAAGGGCCACAACACGCTGCTGCATTCCTTCCAGCGCTCCGGCCGCTATCGGACGATGATTCAGCGCGTGATGGCCGA
>PMHC01000072.1 GCA_003156495.1 Acidobacteriaceae bacterium | reverse complement strand
TGCTTTGCGGCGGCGTCAGCGCCCTCATCAAGGCGGGCTTTGACACTCTCGTCGAGGCTGGCTACGCTCCTGAAAACGCCTATTACGAGTGCCTGCATGAGATGAAGCTGATCGTCGATCTGATCTATCGCGGCGGTCTGGCCTACATGCGCTACTCCATCTCCGATACGGCCGAGTACGGCGACTACGTTGCCGGACCGCGCGTCATCGGCGACGAGAGCAAGAAGGCCATGAAACAGATCCTCAAAGAAATCCAGGACGGCACCTTCGCCAAGAAGTTCCTCGCCGATCAGAACTCCGGCCGCAAGGAATTTTTAGCCTTCCGCGAAGCCGAAGCCAAAACCAAAATCGAAATCGTCGGCAAGGAACTCCGCTCCCACATGCAGTTCCTCGATCCGGTTACCGTCGAAGATGTCGCCAAAACGGTCTAAAACGATTCTTCACGCTCGACAGAAACGGCCCCGCGGAGTTCGCTCTGCGGGGCCGTTTGCTTGGAACCGAATGTTTTGTTTGTCGAGAGGACAAGGTTCGTGTGCCCAAAATCCGAAAATGCGTATGCGCCGCCTGAAGGCCGTATAACCTTCAGGCTATTGACTGTGATGGATTTTGCAGCGGAAGACGATCGGAATGCTATGTAAATTATTGGATTTAAATGGCAGTAAGGGACTCATATCTCAAGGTAATTTGTTGATTTTACGTTAGATGCTTCTTGATCGAAGAGAAATACCCCAAATGCCCCCCCCCGGAGCGAGCCAGATCAGACGCCTTCGGCGGCGACAGAATTGCTAACTGATCGAATTTCACAGGGTCGGAACGCGTCGGCGTGTTCCCTTCAAGAGCACGATGGCCTTCAAGCGGCAGATCAATGAAGAAAGCCGGGCAGCTCTGGCGGAGTTGGTCACCTACGACCAGAAATTTGGAATCTGACTTTGCCGCCTACAAAAAGGAAAAATAACGCCATTAAACACTCGTTTGCCTCATGCCATAAGCATGCCGCCAAGAAAACGATTTGTCACTATACTATGCAAGGTAAAGTCGACTATGTGAAACCACCATCTTCCATTGCATCTTTCCTAGTGTGTTGTCGCCACATCGCCGAAGCTATGAATTTGGCATTTGCTGCTGGAAGGTGATTTCGCTAAACTCGGCCGGCCGCGTGATAGCCACCAACACGGTTACACGCAAAATGCCGCTCAGAATATCATCTGCGGTCATCGTTTCGCCCAATCCGCAGAAAACGCCGAAGGCGTCGTCGGAGGTTGCGCCCGCCAAACCGCCGCGCTTCCAGATGCCGGTCAGGAAGTTGCGGATTATGCTTTTGATGGTAACCCAGGTGGTCGGTACGTTATTCTCAAAAACATAGGCCTTAGTCGCCAGCTTGATCGACTGCTCCAGCATGATCATCGTGCGGCGGACATTGATGTAGCGCAAATTCTGGCTGTTGCCATCCAGAGTGCGTGCGCCCCAGACCAATACCCCCTCGTCAATAAAGGAGCGGATCACGTTGACCGACTTGCCCTGCACGTCAACGTTCAAATCCTCCTGTTCATAGCCGGAAATGCTGACCAGCGGAGCTACCACCGAGTTCAAACTGACATTGGCGGGCGCTTTCCAGACGCCCTTCGTGCCATCGACCATTGAATAGACGCCCGCAATCGCCGCCGAGGGCGGCAAGACATTCAACTGACGTTTCACTTCGCTCATCACCTGCGCGAAGACAGGGCTGGCGCTCAAAAGCGTTTTGTTGAGCGATTCCAGAGTGTACTTGCCCGGTGTTGCCACCTCAGCGATCAGATCAACCGGAAGAATCGCCTCGGCCGTCAACAGATCCGTTAGATCCTTGGCTACAAGATTCTTGTAGTTCAGATCCTTCTCACTCAAAATGCTGGTCGCAAGCCACGGATAGTAGGCGGCGGCATAACTCAGAAAATTGATGCCGAGATCATTGCGAAACTGTGTGATGCAGTCGCCGGCCTGATCCTTGCGATCACGGTAACCGTCGTAGACATCCAGAATGGCTACGCGGCTTTTGGTCTTTTCTCCGCAATGAGCAAGTGCGGCCTGCTGCACTTTGATACAGGAAGCCTCGGTCGCCAGATGAACGGCGTCGGGCAGGACCACCATTGTTGGCTCCTGCTCCGTGAGCAACAGATCAATGCCACCCATCAGCGTCGCTTCATCTATTGAGTCGGCGTACGAGCCAACCGAAACGATGTAACAAGGGCCACCGCCATTCTGGAAGAACAGCAGAATGCTGTAGTAAAGCAGAAACTGCTGGGACAAAGATTGCGTGGGAGTGACGACATAGTTCTTGCCTTTGAGAGAAAACGCTTGAACGAGCGCTGGCGTTGCAGCCGATGCGGCGATGTCGGTGATGCGGAACGAAGCATCCGGCGGTCCGCCGAAGTAACTCTGGAACTCGGCCATGGAACTGATGCGCCACGGTGTGCGGTGCAATGATGTCCCTTTGTTGTCGGCTACCTGCGTGTAGCCAATGAACGCCGGCACCGCCGTTGCGACTTCCACTACGGAGTTCGGAAGTGCAGGCTTCTCGACGATATAGACACCTGGCGTTTTTATTACAGGCATGAGATCCTCCGCAACATGATATGCATAGCTCGCAAAGGTAAATGAATGCTAACACACATGGCAGTTGCTTTGTAACCGTTCGATGGCCCCCGATAAGCGCTAAACTGTGAGGTCATTGACGATGGCCTTATGGATTTGATTGCAGGACAAGAACCGTCCCGTCCAAAGCGAATTTACCGGACAGGTCCAGAAAAGCGCCGTATTGTTGAGCGGATACTCAAAGGTCTGAACGTGGCGCAAACCGCACGCGAAAAAGCGTCAACACCAACCAACTTCATCTCTGGAAGCGGGAGTATGAAGCAGACCTATTTCTTTCTGACGATGCAAGCGCGTGCCACTTACTGTCAGTTGCGGTCGAGAACCAGCACGTCAAACAGATAAAGCCTCACGGCACTGCAACCAACCAAAACAACGAGCCTGCCCGCAAGCCACTACCCGAACATTTGGGACGCGAGACTATTGAGCACAAACCGCAGAGCGACTGCTACTCGTTGAGACCATTTGGTGAAGATATCACCGAGATCATCGAGTACATTCCACTAATTTCAAGGTGATTTGTCATGTGCGTCCCAAGTATGCCTGCGACAAGTGCAACTACGTTGTCGAGGCTCCGGCACCATCGCGCACCATTGCGCGGGGGGCCGACTGGGTCGGGCTTGATTGAACATATGCTGATTTCGAAATAAGCTGTTCATTGCCCGCGCTACAGACAGTCTAAGATCACTTGTGCCTTGTCTGGCGCATGATCTGCCGATCAGTGGCACCATTTGCTGGTGCTTCAGTTACAAAGCGGCGCCAGGGAATGGCCGCCGTAGTCGTCCGGATCTCCCAATTTTCCCCATTCAACCGCGCGCTTTACGATCGCGCCTATGGCATTACCCGACAGCCTCGATTTGCCGATATTGCCGTAGAGACCTACGCGACGGAAAACGTACCCTTCTTTTATGTTCGCGATTTTCAGCCAGTTCTCCAGCGCTAGAACAGGTCTTGTCGTGCGCGCCCAACAGCAACTTGACTTCCCTGCCCTCCGAAGCAAGCAAGGCACAAAGCCGAGGCCACCTTACAGATAAGACAATCAAAGGCGCGGTTGTTACCGCGCTGCGGCTCTTACAAAACGATCCGGGAATGGGGAAACTCCGCAGGAGAGGAAAACGCTCGCGAGACTCCTCCATTTTGACGGCGCCCCCCGAAACGATCTCCCTTTTCAAGGGATGGAATACGAAGCGATCAAAAAACGGTTGACATAAAATCGCACGAGGCGCAAGATCACTTGGTTGCTGCAATGGCTACTCAGCTGGCATTACGTAAGTCTCTATCGGTGCCGATGCCAAAGTAATATTGCATAGTCAAACGACTCTCCCTATGCTTTGTCTGACACTGCGATTCGTGTCTTATCCGTAGTGCTTTGCGCCGCGACTCGGATCAAGAGAGGCCTGGTACTGCATGTCAGTGTTTCTGATACCGGCATCTTTCGGTATTTCTATCGCGTAAAGACGGCCCCATAGCTTATCCATCATTGGTTCAGGCTAAAAAGTTGTAAGGGACGAGATGGTTGAGTGATCGTCTCCCTGCATTGTAGGACGACCGGAACGGGCCACGCATAATCCATTCAAATTCTGCGTTGCGAGTTGTCGATGATACCTGCCCAGGTTCGCAATGCAACGTGGAGAAAACACCATGACATTGGCATATCCGCGTTTGAGGAAGAGTGTACTTGCGCTCTTTTTGGTGCTCATTTGCGCGCTGGGATCGCTTCCGGCGGCTTCACAGAAGGAAACTCCGCTACGGCAGCCAGCGCCGAAGGCCATGGAGGGATTTCGATACATCCTGGCAAACACACAGCATAATGGCATGCCCTACATTCTGAATCTGGCCGATCCCAAGCAGTACGCGTATGTGATGGATGCCTTGGACAGAGATGGATTGACCAGTCAAAACCGTCCTGAGCTATACCGGTCGATAAGACGTGCGCAACGGCAGCATTTCGGACCTCCGGTTTTACATCCGGCCTATGCCGGAAAGACGACAGCCATCGAAGCCAATGCTGGAGTTTCCGCATTGGAAGATGTGCCGCCAAACCCGCAAAATACGACCCTGGTGAGCTTATTAAACGATGAGTCCATGCCACAGATTCGTCAGTACGTAGCGCGGTCGCTGGCCTCTGTCTATGGCGGCGCTTTCTCCATTGTCACCATGGTAAATATGGCAGCTACGCTTCCGGGGCAAGATCCAACTATTTTTGCGACAGGTCAATTTACTCAGTCACAGCCGAATGTTCCGATCTTCCAAAACAAGCTTCCAGGAACTTTACCGAGCCAGTTTCCGATAGGAACTACTGTGGTTGCCAACGCGATCACGATGGTCTACCTAACGCCTGACACGGTGAAACCCATCACGATCAGTTCCACCTGGGACGACGCAATCGATCCGACAGACGCGTGCTTGACCGCGCCGACCTACAAGGCGCAACAAGGCACCGGAAAGTGCGTTAACAAGGGCACGATCAAGCCACCTCTCGAAGTGTGCTGGTACCGTGGCTCGCCAAACTCTTGCGACTACTACAACAGCGATGGACAACCGACCGATTTTGTGTTTCCACTGAGTGGAAATGCCACGCTTCCGAGCTCGATTTATCTGGATAAAAATAACAACCCGACGGGCTATATGACCCTGGCTCTGACGGTTGCGTCGGGCGGTGGATGTGTGCTGAAATCCTCGACCGGTGCAGGTCTGGTCGGTTTCACGGTGAACGGGAAGGACAATAAGGTTTTGAACTGGAGTTTCAAAGCAGCCGATTTCCCGAACAAGGATCAATGCCTGGCCCGAGGCGGCGTAATCACAGACTTGTATTTCAATGCCATAGTCCTGCTCCTAAACGGTGGCTATGCAAGCTTTATGATTACCAGCGACGCAAGCCATGCCGATACGGGAGCCTACATCATTCCACAACTGAATATTGTGTGGGGTTGTGTTGCCGAAGGAACCATGATCACCATGGCCGATGGAAGCGAACATCCCATCGAATGGTTTGAAGGTCAAAAAGGACTCTCGGTTCAAAGTGGCAATGGGGTGACGCGTTCCGTTGCGGATCTAACCAAGGGGACCGAGCCGGAGATGATGTATGTCGTTAGCGACGATCATGGGCACAGCGTCAAACTGACACAGAGCCATCCGGTGTTTACGCAGGACGGTATCCGGGCTGCCCGCGACCTGCGCAAGGGAGATGTGGTAAAAACCTTGAACGGAAACGCCCGCATTACGGATATCCATGAGGAACAGGCCAGTAAATTGGTCTATAACCTGCGACTCGAGGGTCAGGAGACGGATGAGTCTGCCGCGATGTACGCCAATGGAATCCTGGTTGGAGATGTGAATCTGCAACGCCGCCTGGATGCTCAAGCGAAACTGGCGCGGCCTGAGATGCTGAGTGCCGCAGAGATTCTGCGCCGTGTGCCGGAGCGGTGGCGTGCCGACTTTCTCAATATCCTCGAACATTGAATTGATTGGACACCAACGTGAGCGATCCGCAGATTCTAAGCGCAGTCTACGATGGAGGCCAAGTGTCGGTGCAATGGACCGCACCGACATTTGGCGGAGAAGTTTCCAAATATGTGGTTGGACTGGCCTCCAGCAACGGTGGACCAGCTTACCAGGCAAGTTTCGATCCCCCGCTGCTGAGCGGAGTTGTAGCGGTTCAGGGCGGATTTCAAGCCGGCTATCTCTACACCTGCACAGTTATGGCGATGATGGTGAAAGGCGCGACACAACAGAGCAACACTCTGCCGGTCATCACCACGATTCCAACTCTGCATCGCGTCACCTATGACGGCACGAAAATCGCTGCGCGCTGGAGTATGCCGGCAGAGAGTTCCGCGCTGGTTTTGTCGTATACACTGCAGGCAATTCCGGTTGCCGGTGACAAAGCCTTCGATGTCAATGTGGAGGGGGGTGCATCCACGGAGGGTGCGATCCAGCTTGCTTCAGCGCTGTCTCCGGGGGATGCTTGGCAGTTTGTTCTCAGCGCCAACGCGGCCGGCGGAGCCCGTGCCGTCACCAATAAATACAAGCTCATTACGCAACTTCCCGCGTGGGAGAAAGCTCTGTATCGCGGCACGTCGATGGGTGCGGCGTGGACCATTGCGCCGGTTACTCCCGCCGGTAGNNCGGTGGATGGCTTTGCGGTGGAGATTGCTCCCGAAAAAGATGGACCAACCTATTGTGCCTCGTTCAGCAACCCTAACGCACGAAGCGGTTCCGTCGCGATTCCCGTGCCACTACTTGCGTGGCGCAACTACGGCGCGCGGGTCATGGCCTACTCAAGCAACGGAATCGTCAACTCCGCCACAACCCTATTGGCCATGGTGGTTGACCGTCCCCAGGTATGCACTGTTGCTGGATCACTCACCGCGGTGACCGCAAGCTGGCAGCAGGTTCAGCAGTTCGATGCCGATATCGTCTCCTACATGCTTGTCGCTACTTCGACGGGGGAAGGACAAGTCTACCAATTAGAGGTTCCGAATCCGGAGGAGACGAGCGCAACCATGCCGTTTGCTCCGCCGCTGCCGGCAATGCCCTCCTATGCGCTGGAAGTGCGTGCAACCACTTCAGGTGGTGTTTACGAGAGTGTTAGCGATTCGGTTCCCATTTTGACTTCTGTTCCAACAGGACTGACTAGCAGCTATGACGGCGCCGTGGCGCGCTGCCAATGGACAGCCGTAACCGATGCAACGGGATATACCGTCTCCGTTTTGGATGCCGCGCTGGTGATCGCCGAGGCGGAGGTAAATCTTCCCGAAGCCGCGATTGCCGTGGCTCTTTGCCATGACCGCCCTTACACAATCCAAGCGAAAGTGGGAACAAAGGGCGTGACCGGAGCGGCCATT
This sequence comes from Acidobacteriaceae bacterium, assembly GCA_003156495.1. Taxonomy (GTDB): domain Bacteria; phylum Acidobacteriota; class Terriglobia; order Terriglobales; family Acidobacteriaceae; genus Telmatobacter. The sequence continues at coordinate 33,598 of PMHC01000072.1, read as the reverse complement.
TCCGCGACGCTGCTTACGGCCATTCCAGCGATTGCGCACACGGAGTACGATCCGGCGCTAGGTACCAGCATTAGGTGGAACCCGCTTGCCCCATCCACAGGCGCAACGGGATATGTGCTGCAGATCTTAGCGGACAAACAACCGTTTGGCGCGCCGGTTTGCGTTGCCGGCGTTGCCAGCGAAAACGCGACCATTGGCGGAGTTCTCGATACCGTGCACCATTTCAGTGTAGCTTTGCGCGCTACAGCCGATGGAGCCAGCGCACACTGCGGAGAAGCGGCGCCCATTTTGTCGGGGCGTCCGGAACTGACATCTGTCAACTATGACGATCACGCGCTACACCTTGCGTGGATCACCGCCGAGGACGAAAGGGTTACCGGCTATCAGGTTTGCTTGACCGCGAATGGAACGAGCAGCAACTATACCTCCGANNGCATTCCCGGAAATATCGATTCCCGGCGCACTGCAAGGTACCGTGCAGATCAATGTGCGAGCGCTCAGCGGGAACTCCTGTGGATACGCGAGTGAAAGCCTGACGGCCATCGTCGTTTCGCCCGTGCTGAGCGGCGCTGCGTATGTAGATGGGATTCTGACAATCACATGGAATCCGGCAGGAGAGAGCGATTCCATCGTGACGGTCTTCGATGGCTCCGCGGAAGTTGCCCGGCAGCAGACATCAGGAAGCAGCGCGGCGATGGCAATTCGCCTCGACCCATCGCGCAACTATACCGTGGCCGTACAGTCCGCCGCGGGATGCGTTGTCGGGCCTCCATCGAATTTATTGCAACTGATTGCCGCGGCGCCGCAAGTGATTGCGGTTGCCTTCGATACATGCACCGCCGTTTGCACTGTAAGCTGGCAGGCAGTTTCCACGGCGACGGGCTATGGTATACGCGTCTTCGAGGGAGACCGGATTCTTGTCGATACAGCGGTAAGCGGCGGGCAGAGCTCGTCGTATGCGGTGCAAGCGGAATTGCACTCGGAGATGCGGCACGCGGTTCAGGTACGAACGATCACCAACGACGTGCTCGGACCGTGGAGCATCCCTGCTCCGTTACTTGCGGCTTCTCCGCAGAATGTCGTTGTCCACTACGACGGCGCATATGCGGAGATTGAATGGGAGGCATTTGCCGGGGCGACGGGGTATCGCGCCGCAATCCTTTCGGGCAACTCTGAAGCCACGCATTGTGTGACGACGGGAACAAGCGCGTGCATCGCGCTGAGTGACGATCCAGGCCAGACATTTAAGGCGATGGTTGCCGTGCTCGACGGAAGCTCATTGGGTAAACCCTCCGTTGCTACTCCGCTGTTCACGCCGGGTTTCTTCCCCTCGACTTCCTCGCAGAGCGCGCCGTATTTGTTGCCGGCAGTTACTGCATCGCGCGCGGCATACGACATCGTGCTTTCGTTGCCGAATCTGTTTACGGTCGCGCCGCAACCGTTGCCCAGTACGCCACCCTTTGTATTGGCGGCTACGGCAACCGGGCCATTCTCTTACACTTTGACCATTGCTAAAGACAGCATGGCATGGACAGGCTTTGGAGGATCGCCCATCCGCGCCTCTCTCCGCGCGGCGTATGCGGCGTTTTTAGCGGCTTTGGAAGCCCTCGGGGCCACTTCTTTGGGCATCGCAACCGTGCAGGAGGCCATCTCCAGAGCGATGCCGCAAACTTTTGCGGAGACGCTTTTCTACGGCTATGCGTTCGATGCGGCGAATGGCTATGCCGATCTGCGTCCGGGAACAGGACTGCGCGTGGAGTTCGAGTCCTACCAATACATGGGCGCTGTTACCGACGCCAACTTCCGCAATGGATTTACGCTGTCCGGAATTGCCGATTACAACATCGGGACCTACACTCGCGCAGGCCAATGGCTGATAGGCCTCGACAGTTTTATCGACAGTATAGTTGCAACGGGTGGCGTTGTAGTGCACACGCCATCGCATGATTCCGGGCGTGTGCAGGGAGGCGGAGGTGTAGTGGATACGGCATATCCACAATTTATGCAGCCGTTTCTGCGCTTGATCTATCCGCCGATGTTTCAGACGCAAGACTCCCTTGGGAGTCCATATCCGCAGTCCAATGCCGCCCTGCTGGCCGCACCCACATATGGCGCGCTGGAAACGGCGACGAGCAATCTGCGCCACGGCAACCAACCTGGAACAAATGTGGCCATTCTGTATTTCCGGGGAAGGGCTGTGCCGCGGCCGACGATTCGAGTCACCATCGACGNNGATGATACTGGGGGCGACGCTGGGAGATTTGCTGGGATCGAACGCGAACCGGCCACCGTTGATGAATCTGTCCTATCGAAATATTGCGCTATACCGATCCCGCAGTTGCGCGATTGAGGCCGGGGAACTGGATGCCGTTGCCGGATATTCCGTTGGAGCGGCATGGCCCGTACGCATCGACTGGCATCCCGGCTCGGCGTACAACGCAGTCATGGATCGCTTCGATCTTCCCTTGATGCACGGCGATCGGGTTGTGACGGGGCGATGAGCGAACCCATCTTCCAACGCGTTGCCGGGACGCAGTTCTATTGGCTGCCGTCCTCGTCGCGAACGTTTGGTTTTCTTGCCTCGCCCGAAACGGCGTTGGGAGAAACGCCTCCGCTTTCGGCTACCTGGGCGGATGTGGGCGGCGCCTATGTTCTGCTGGGCGAAGCTCCTTCCGACGACAACAGTTTTGTCGTTGCATTGCGCCAGTATCTTCCCTTGCTGGGCGGGTCCATTCCGCGCATCGCGTGGATCCAGAATCCCAACGATGCGCCGATGCAATGGCGTGGAACACCGCTGTTTGCGGAGCTCGAATCGTCCAGTGCCGCAACCTGGAGGACCAAGGCCCGCACGGATTTTTCGTTTGGCAGTTACACCTTGTCGCTGGCGGGCGGAGCGGAGCTTGGTCTTGCTACGGAGCAGCAGGGATGGGGCTTTGCATTGCGAAAAGATGCCGCCCCGGCCACGCTGCTTGCGCCCGGAGGCATCTTTGCATCCTGCGATTCGGTTGCGGTTCTTACCCTTTCGGCCGCTGCGACGGGAGTATGGCGTTTCAACATCGAGGCGCTCACGGTATCGGGAGAACCAAGCGGTTTGCAGAAACTCGAAACCGGTATACGATACTTCGCAACTTCGGCGGCCGATCCGAATTTTGTTACCGCCATTCGACTGGATGCGTTGCTCCAACCCGACGGAATGCCGCTCACGCTCGGTTGCTCTTTCGATCCGCTGCGACTTCTGGATGTGTCGCGCACACATCTTGATTTTTTGCCAAACGCTAACAACGTCTTGCCGCAGCTTGGCTCGGCGTTTGCAACGGCGCGCGGCTATGCCATCGATCTCACGGCAGAGCAGGCGGGCCTTGCCTTTTGCGTACAGCCGCTCGAACCGGGCGAACCGGGAGCCGCGGTTCATGTCGACTACTATCTGGCTCCGCACGGAAGCTACCGGCTTTCCGTGATCCTTCCACAGGAGTGCGCGCAAGTTGAGGATTCTACGGACCAGCTCATGTTGGGCGCATCTGGACTGGAATATCTGGCGCTGTCGCCGTCTGGAACCCATCGAATGTATTTCTATGCGGGCAAACCCGCCTATGCAGCCTCTCACGCGGAGAATAAGCCCGCGCTGAACACATTGGGGACGACGGCATGGATTTACGTTGAGGAGCAAGGCAACAGTCTGAATTACTATGCACAGCCCGAGAACGCTACATTGTTCACCGCGGGAAGCAGCGCCTATCTAGATTATTTTGAGGTGCCCGCGGCCACGCTTCCGCCCGCGGACGGCATACGTTCGTTTCCGGCTGCGCCCTATCGCAATCTCGATCCGGCGCTGATTCCCGAAGCGCTGGAATTGGAACGATCGGCAATCGCACCAACGCGGCGCAAGCAGATAATCGCATTGGTAAATGGAGTAGCTCCGCGAACCGAGGTCGCCAACGGAAATGAAAAGATCGCAGTAACACCGCAAGGAATGGCCGTTGGCATTGGCGACGACGGAGCATGGGATTGGGTGGGCATTGGGAACGACAGCAACAGCACGCTGCCGAATCTGCGCTTCACGGATGTGGGACCTAAACTGCGCGCCGCCTTGCAAACCAACGAACTGTTTCTGGTGCTTGGCGATCCTGACGCCTTTCTCGCGGATTCTTCTGTTGGTTATCAGCTTACGGCGGACAGTCTGCAGACAATTGCGTCTCTTCCCGAGGAACAAGGCGTTCCACCGGCCGTGTTGGCCGCCGTGTCGCGGGCATTTCAAAGCGCGGGCTACCCGGTGTATCCCAACGAAGCGCTCTTCGACGCCGCGCTGCTCCAGGCCTCGCCCGCGATGCCTGTCGAGCAGCGGCGCGTGTTTCAGCGTTTCGCGGGAATGCTGACCGCAACTATCGAGAGTTGGAAATTCCAGCTTGCGCCGCGCAATTGGATTGCCCCGGATAGCACGCGCAAAGCGCTGCTTCTGATGAAGTATGCCACAGGACGCTCGATTCGCGAATACGTGCAAGATACTGCCTCGTGGGCATGGCCCGAGGTAGCCGCATCTGGAGGCTCGCCGGGCGTAGCACGACAACAGATTTTGGATGTCATTACGCAAGCTGAAAAAGACAGCGAAAACAACAATGCGTATATGAGATTTTTACGCATCATCGACGACCGCAGTTGGAATGGGCTTCTTGCCCTATCTTGTGACGTGCCGATTTCCTCTTTACCTCCAGCGTTGCAGATGCTGAGCGCCGGCATTTCCGCCTCGCAGTTTGCGGCGCATCATCTAGGCATCTCCGCCACGCCCTTTCATACCACTCCAGCACTAGCGTTTGAACACAGTTCATTGTTTGGGCTGATCGATTATCGCGATCCTGACACTCCCTATTTTGAGGAGAACGTCGATTATCTGTTTCACGTCTCGCGCTTGAGCATCTCTTTTCTCAATAGCGCCATTGTGGGTTTCGAGAGTACGGTCCAGTTGTTGCTCAACCGCCTGTTCGGCGTCAAGCCCATTCTGTATCCAACGAATATGGGAAACAGCATGGAGCTTTCCGGCGTCTATCAGCGGCAGCGCGCTGCCAGCGGCGAGGAAACGGGCACCTATCTTTTCACGCTGGACACACCCGCATGGTTCTCGCTGCAACAATCCGCTTTGCAGACGGTAGACTTTACCGCCGCCCAATTGGTGATGTCCTCAAGAAAAGACGGAGTTGTATCGGCAAAGTTTCAACTGGCAGGCCAACTGCGTTTCTACCGTCCCGAACGCTTTGATCCATTCTGTTGGGGCCCGGTCGCGGTGAATGCCGATAATTTCCCGGATGATCCATCGCTGGACGGATATCTGACGTTTTCCAATTACGTCATCTTCATAAGCTTCTCCAACGGAGATCCCAGTGGAACGCTGAAGTGGTCCGTCAACGAAGGCGCGCTGGCCTTCGATACGATCAACAGCAAGGTGCGCCCCGATGCGCTGGCTGCGCTGTTTCCAATTCGCCTGGCGGGGTTGGTTGCAGCGCAGCCGGCTATTGGCGAAAAGGCGGAGCAGACGCCTTCCAGCCTGGGATATATATCGGTCTCCGCGCCCATCGAGCAGAGCACATTGACTGCGCCGTGGTATGGCCTGGTTTACGATCTCGATCTCGGCGATCTGGGCGCGCTGGCCAACGCCGCGGGAATTTATGTGCGCGTACTTGCGGCATGGAGCGCGGGCGGCAGTGCGCAGCTTCCCGCCATCTATCTTGGCGTACAACTTCCCGGTCTGCACGATGCACTGGGGGTGAATCTGCCCTTGCAGGGAATCCTTAATCTCGGTTTCCGCACCATTCAGTTTTCCGCCGACGAAGACGACGGCCGGCGATCTTACGCGCTGCGGTTACGCGATTTCGCGTTGCGCTTTTTAGGGAAAACTTTTCCGCCCGGTCACAACGATATTTACATCGTCGGCGATCCGGCCGGTCCATCCAAAAGCGCGCAGTTGGGATGGTATGCGGCCTACGCCAGCGAGAAAGACAACAAGAAGAAGCGCAGGGCAGACCGGCACGCGCTTCTCGCGGCACGAAATTCGACGGAGGTGCATTGATGGCGCTTCAAAGAGTGGATCTCGTGGTCCTCTATTGCGGTCAGGGAATGGCGAATGTCATCGAACTGTACGATTCTTCACTGAAGGTTCCAGACGTGCTCATAATTTGCGATTTTGGCGGAAGTCAATACGTTAAGGATGAGGTAGTTGATTATGTCATGCTAAGTCTTGGATCTATGCAGCAGGCGAATATAGCTTGCACAATTATCTCCCACCAAGATGAAGACCACTGGTCATTTCTTCCGTCACTCACAGATAGGATTAAGAGAATAAATTCTGTTGTGAAAATTGGTCAAGTTTATAAAGGAGGAGAGTTGTGGGGCTGTTCAGCATCAAGTGCAGTGAAAGAGTTCGCGACGCTTTCTGGCTCGGAGGTTAGATCGTTCACCAGTAATGAGACATCCTTCGGGGATAGTAATGCCGTTCCTGTCCCAATTTACGTCTATGAATCATTTTCCATGTATCTTATCTTAAGCAATTTGAGTAATGTGAGCAGGGGTTTCAAGAATGCGACATCGGCTGTTGTGATGGGTGTCATCGGAGGCAACCAGGCCTTTGTGCTTCCTGGCGATTCAACAGTTTTGACCATGGATCGAGTGAATGAGGTTGTGACCACATTCAAGGCCGGAAGCAGCGGATGGTCATGGCCTGATATTAAAACCTTAAGCGTTCCTCACCATGGATCAATCAGAACGTCTGCAAACAATGCTGAGCAAAATGATTTACATACAATTACTCAATTTGCAGAAGTCATGGGCGCGAAGTCTGTCAATGTGAGTGCGGGGTGGGATAACCAGTTCCACCATCCGAATATCAATATTCTGAATGTATTCGAACCACACCTATCTAAAGAATGGCCTGGTCATAGGTACACAGCATATGTGCCAGTCAAAAATCAATGGGAAACCTATCCGTCCGAGCAGGATACAACCGATGGAATTTATACAACAGTAAGAACGTTCCATCCATGCTTTGGTGCGGCTATAGATTTTGTTTTTGAAGTAGTGCAGGTCGATGGCGTAGAAACAGTTGTCATGACGCCAAAGCAGTTCTGCATTTCCGCGCGAGAGAAACCTGATGATCTCATCATCGCTCCCGCGCCTAAGGAGCTGCTGTGACACCAGAGCAACTCCTTCAATGCCTGAATACGGCAGTTGCATCCGGTGTTATCGATAACACTAACTTGCCAGGTGTGGGAGTTTTTCTCGCGCGCCTTGGGCAATCGTCGATGCCTATCGACGGCGGCAGAGCGGAACTGATTACAGGTGGCGCATCCCTGGTGAGCACAGCCACGTATCGCTCCGTTTCATGGACGCTGACTCTGACGGCGCTCGCCGATCCCGACCGCTTTTCGATCGCGCTCACGCTCCCCCCGGGAGTTACCTCGATCGCACTGGGCACACTCTTTCCCGTGTTGCCGCAATCCTGGCTGCCCAGCGGGGACTTCGGATTGATTCTGACTGACTCGGTGTTGGCAAAGATTGTGCTGGAAAAGGCAAGCTTTGCAGCCGACGACACGCATCCGGATCCCGTAGCTGAACTGACCGGAACGCTGCTGTTATCCGACGGAGCACTCGCGCAATATATCGACTACTTTAAAGCAGAGCGTCTTGCATGTAGTGGAAGCGTCGATTTCAAAGATACCGAGCATCCCCTGATCAAAGTGCGCGCCGTCGCGCCGAACGCGCCTCTGGGAGCTCCGATTACCGGTCGTGCAGAGGCTTCCTCATCGCTGGACCTCAGCAGTTCAGGAATTCTGCTTAAGAGCCATGACACGAATCAGTATCAGTCGGAACCGGAGTTCGTGTCGACGGTCCTGCTCTACGGAGCTGTGACGCTGCCATTCCCGGAGCATCCAGAGGTGTTGATCACCGCGCCTCTGGCCCAACGCAATTATCAGTGGGTTGCCTCGGCCACCATCGATGATCCACTCACGATCGAGAAGGCGGTAAGACTCTTTGGCTGGTTGTTTCCAGGGCTGCCGGTTGCCGACTTTCAGTTGCCTTCGGGACTTGCGCCTCTGAATAAGTTTGGATTGTCGGCTCTGGAGTTTGGATTTAAGCCACCGCCGGGGCTTTCCGGGTTTCCAAGTATCGCGCACACCAGCGTTACCTTGCGGTCCGTTACTGGCTGGGATACACCGCTGGCCTTTGTGCAAGTCGCGGAGCTTGGAACGCAGTGGATGGCCGTTTGGAGCAAAGAGACACTGGTGCGAGGCATTATCTTCGGCACACTGCGCTTCGGCGCCAAGGCGCCCCCCGGCGCAGGAATGCAAAGCAGCATTCTCGATGCCCAAGGCAAGCCAGTCGATCTGGACATCAGCGTTTCACTGCCGGAGTTGCAGATTGAAGCCAAGACGCGCGGGGAAATCGCGCTGCCCTTCCTGGATGCTTTTGCGGCGTATTTCGCGCAACCGAATCCGAATGTCCCATCGGCTCTGTCGGTCACGAATATCCACATTCTGGCCTCGATTCCCGACAAGACTTACAGTGGCTGGTTGGACGTAAAGGGAAACTGGCCCATCCAGGTAGGCACGGTCAGCTTTTTGCTGGATTCGATTCTGTTCAAGATGAGCGTCTCGCCCAATAGCGTGAGCGGCTCGGTCACGGGAACTGTCGGCGTGCAGGCTGGGAGCAGCACGCGGTTTACGCTGTCGGCCTCAGCCGAATACACCGGCAAGGGAACCTGGACGTTTGCCGGCGGACTCTCCTCTGGCACGATCGATCTGAACGCATTTGTGTGGGGACTCATGGGCAGCGAACCTCCGAGCTGGCTGCCCACCGTGCAACTCACGGAACTGTGGGCGCAATACAGCACGGATACCGCCAACGGTTCGCCCTACTCCGGCCGCGCCGCATTGGTTGGCCGCTGGACGCCCAATGATGCGCTCGGCATCACGCTCTCCTTGACCGCGCGCGCGTCCATCGAGCGCAAGAAAAAATCCGCTCCCGCCGATCACGCGCTGGCGTTGGCCATGCCGCATTTGGCCGATGCGAACACCATCACCTCTGGCGCCTTGAGCGGAACCTTTGAGTTGAATCGGCTGGCGATTACTCTGGGACTCTCTTTTGCGGGCGCGGAGAAGACCTACCTGTTCCGGTTGAAGTATCGGGAACTCATGCTCGAAGCGACAACTGCTTGGGTGGGCGATGCGGGAGAGCGCCGCCAGATTCTGAATATCACACTCGTCAATGTCAAGCTGGGAGACATTGTTCGCTTCTTTGCCGGTCTGGCGAATCCAAATATGAACTTCCGTTTGGAGCCGCCTTGGACGTTTCTGGATTCCATCGATCTTTCGCGCTTTACCCTGGTTCTCGATCCGCAGAAACAAAGCATAGAACTGCGTCTGCGTATGGGAATTTCGCTGCCGTTCCTCAGCATGGACGAGATCGGTCTGGTCTACGACCGCTCCAACGGCACGCCCTCGGTACGTTTTCGCGTTTACGGAAACTTCCTTGGACAGGATTATCGGCAGAAACCGCTGGAGTGGAACGCGCTCGAAGATGCGCCTCCCTCCGTGCCAGGATCGGGTTCGCAACTGCTGGACCTGCGTTACCTCGGGCTCGGACAACATATTCGCCTCAGAAACCTCAATGACCCAGATTCGGTTTCGCAGGTGATCGAAACGATGGAAGCGGACATGCTTCCGGTAACGGACCCCAAGAAAAATCCGCTCACCGCCGCGGTTGCCTTTGACCCGGCCAATCGCTGGACGATTGCCGCCGATGTGACTTTCATGAGCACCGTGACGCTGCAGTTGGTCCTGCGCGATCCCGATCTCTATGCGATTCTGATTGCCTTGGGTGGCTCGGAAGCAGGTTCGCTTTCTGGGTTGAGTTTCGAGTTGCTGTACAAAAAGGTCAGCCGCGATATCGGCGTTTTTCACGTGCGCTTCCAGGCACCGGATGCGTTTCGTCAGCTCTTCTTTGGTCCGGTGTCGATTACGCTAGGCCCGGTGGTTGTCGATATTTTTACCAATGGCAACTTCCTCGTCGATCTCGGTTTTCCGCACAATCGCGATTTTTCGCAATCCTTCGGGTTGGAGGCGGGAGTCTTTCTTGGCCGCGGCGGTATCTACTTCGGAGTACTGAATGGAGAAACATCCAAACGGGTTCCGCAAGTGACCAACGGCAACTTCGATCCGGTTCTCGAGTTGGGACTTGGATTTATTGTTGGCATTGGGCGGACGTTCAACACGGGACCGCTTAAGGCCGGGCTGTATGTAGCCGTCGAAGTGATCTTTGAAGGTGTGTTGGCGTGGTTCCATCCCGACAACAGCGGTGCGTCGATCGCGCTGTACTACCAGTGCCGGGGAACGGCGGGGATCACCGGCAAGCTGTACGGAGCCGTGGATTTCAAGATCATCCGCGTCGATGTGACCGTGGAAGCCTACGCGTTGGTCACGCTCAGCTTTACCGCCTATGAAGTCACCTTTGTGGAGTTAAACGTCGGCGTGCGGGTTCACGCCTCGATCAAGATCTTCTTTATCTCGATCTCGTTTTCATTTGGCCTGACCATCAATGCGCAGTTCACGATCGGCTCACCTTCGCGCACGCCCTGGATTCTTGCCGATGGAAATGCACCCTCCACGCGCACGATGCCGCGCGCACAGGGCAACCGCCGCCATGCGTTGTTGCTTGTACCGGCAGCGACGCGCGCCGAGATGCGACTACGGCGCGGACTCGCCGCGGTGAGCGATCAAGACAGAAGTTACAATCTTGTCTGGAACGAAAATCTGCATGTCTTTCCCGACAGCTTGCCCCGTGCGGTGCGGCTCACATTGCTGCCGTCATTTACCGTGGCGGATATACCGGTGGACTGGAGCGGATCGGTTGTTCCACCGAATCCTGATCCGGCGTGGCGCATGGCGTTCGTTGTTTCTACCGATAGCGGTATCGTACCGGACGCGCCTTCGATCCGCGCCACGCACAAACTGCAAGCGCATCGCAGCGCGACGGCAAACAGCAGCGACGAGTTGGGCTTCCCGACGCTGATTGACGCGATGATCCGTTGGTCGATCTCCGCGCTCGGCATCGATCCGGTCAGAGGTATCGTAACTTCGGGCGCATTGGAAGAACTGGCGGCGCAGATGGAGTTGCCGCAGACCGCGGCCTCTGGTTTTACGCGCGCCAAGTTAGAAGGTTTCTTCTCGACCAATCTGCACTTCACCATGACCGGCATCCCGAGTGGAGAGCCTGGTGCGGATGGCGGAACGGTCTTTCCCCTCTTCCCGATTCTGCGCTGGACATGGTACGAACCGCAGGGAGAGCCGCAGAACCGTGACTTTGGAAGTTATTGCACCGTGGATGCGATCTGGGAAGCGGAGATCGGCGCGTACTTCAGCAAGCTAAGTTCCGGAGCGGCAGGAAATCCCGCACAAGCTGAAGCCGGAAAGGATCTGGACCGTGAATCTGCGGCTTCGTATGTTTTCCGCGACTACTTTCTGATGATTGCCAAAGCCGCGGTGCAAAGTGCGCTCGAGGCTGTACGGACTTATCCATGCACATTCGACGGATCGCAGACGCTTGCGGATATGGCGCGTCAATTCCATACTGAGACGGTCAGCTATTTGGTACATGCTGGCGATACGGTAGAGCAAGTGGCAACCGCGTATGCCTTGACTGCCGGTGAGTTGATCTGGCTTGATCCCGCGCTACCGCAGCGGCTTGCAGCGACAACACCGGGATCGATGTTGAGCGTGACGCTCGGCGTGACCCCGCAATCGCTGGCCATGGCAAATCCGCTCTGGCCGGTGGTCGCCAAGAAGACGATTATGCTGGGTGTGGCAACGGCCCAGGTGGGAGTGGTCGATGGTCATCCGGAGACGCTGGCGGCAATAGCTCAGCGCTTCGGGGTTACCGTGGATGCGTGGTTGGCCGATGCGGCCGTGCTGGCCACGGAGCGGATGCTACATCCGTCCGCACCGCTTGCATTTGCCGCGCGCGTGTTTGCCAATCCCTCCCTGTTGCCGTTGAACGCGATTGCTTCCGTCTTTTTTGTGCGCTTGCCGATGAGCGAAGCGATTCCTCTCTCCGATTGGTACGCACAAGCGATTGCCTCGCTGAATTCAACTACGATCGACGAACAGGGAAACATTACCGGACCGCTCATTGTTCCCGCACAGTACAACCAATACGAACTGACCACAACGTGGAATCCGTTACCGGGCGATACGTTGTCCTGGGTCGCGAGCTATTGCGCGTTGCAACAGAATGGCGCGGCCGTACCGGACTATACAAACTATCTTCAATCGCTCATCGCGCTCAATCCGAATCCGGGCGCGACGGTCAATATTCCCGCAGGAACAGCGGTTGTGCGCGAGCGGGAGACGCTTGCTTCGTTGGCCACTCGTCTGCTTTACGATCTTGCTGACAGCGCACAGGCAACGGCATTTCATGCGCTGGTGGCCTCTGCCAATATTTTGGAGCAACTGGCGCAAGTTGCGGTTCCCGGAGCGCAGGTTTCCACCATCGATGTGGATACGCTCACCAGTGTCAGCGAGCGAGTCGATCTGCCGCTCGAACAGTTCGGCGCGCTTATCGCGTCCCTACCGGGCATTCTCGCGACCGAAGCCGGCAGCACGCCGCAAGCCGTCGCGACACCTGCGCTGTCGGTCGCACAAATTGTCGCGTATGTGCTCTCGGGAGCGCACGCCGCCACGATCGCGGGCCAGGTTTCGCGATTTCTGCTGCATGGCTTGCGCGTTCCTGCTCCGGTGAAGAGCGACACCGGCGATACCTATCATGCAACCGGGCCGCTGACTGGATTTGCGGAGCTTCTGGGCACGCAGATTCAAGCGCCGGCACCCAATCCGCAATTGCCGCCCGAAACGCTCCGTCTTACATTGCAGGTCGATTCGACGCAGGCTGTGGATTGGTTGACCTTTGCTACTTCCGCGGCGCTTGCGGAGGGTGAATCGACCTTGCCGCACGAAAGGCTTAATCCGAGCGTAGCCGCGCGCGCGCGCTCCGGCATGGTCGTGCTGACGGCGAATGCGGAATCGCTTGACTTTGCAATCCAGGAAAAGCAGCTAGAGGACGGCTGCCCAGACAGCGGTCTCAAGCCTGCTGTCGTCTCCGCGCCGGCGGCGTTGAATGTAGCGCGGGTTCTTCCCGTGCGGCACGCGCTTGATCAGTTCACACGCTGGCAGACCACGGAAGCGGTGGTCTTACCCAATGGCGGAAACATTCTTACCGGAATGCCGGGGATCTGGAGCTTCAGCAGCGATTTGAATACCATCGCGCAACGGAATCTTGCCACGCCCTATGCGCTTTTCCGCGTGGACACGGCATCGGCAACACAAGAGCCGATCGCGGTGACAACCTGGGCGTGGGGAACGCTTCTTTGCTTCTCGATCCATCGCATTCCCGGCTATCCCGATCTGTGCGAGATCTTCGGTGCCGCGCCTACGGATCGCGCAACGCTGCTCGCATTGTGGCAGGCTCTAGCAAATCAGAGCGGGGCTCTGTCGGTTCTGTATTCTCTCCCTGCAAGCGCGGGACTGCCACCTGGTCTGACATCGACGGCAATGAATTGCACGGCCACATATGTGGTTAAGACCAACCTTTCGACAGAGACGCACAGCGGAGTGCGCAGCGTTCGAGCGCAGGACGAAGAACCGCTCTACTTTGCGGCTCTCGATCAGCCTTCGGCGTTTCTCCAGTTGCTGTGGGAAGCGAGCGTAGTGGGTGGAAGCGGATTCTGGCTGCGCTTTGTCGCTGCCGATGGATCGTCTTTGCCAGACGCTATCTACGATCAGGCTGGTCGAGCCAGCCTGTCGCTGCTGGCCCTGCTCGATGCGCAGATGAAAACCTCTCCGCAGCGCCGCCTCTATCCATTCACCAATTGCGCGGTGATCGGTCCGGGGATGGATGCGAGCGCAAGCGCCGTGTTCGTTCAGGCCGCGGACGGAAGCGAGAACAGCGTTGCGGCATCCGTGAATCCTGGAGAGATTGGTTTCACGTTCTCGCTCGACCGCGCCACCGACGGCAGCGCGGCGGATGCGCAGCAACGATTGCGGCAGGAGTATTCTCTGCTCGGTTACCGTATGGAGGAGAACGCGGCCTTTGCCGGTTCCAATGTCGGTTTGCCGGTTGGACCGCAGACAACGCCGGGTCAAGACGGCGCGGAAGACAACGAGGATGTATGGCGGCTGGAACGCGTGATTCCGGCGGTGCGATTCGCAAAAAACCGCGCCGCGACGCCGCCTTTCCCTCCGGCATCGGACAATGTATACGCGGGCATTGGGCAGTCGGCGAGTGTGCAACTGTGCTTCACCGATGTGTTTGGTAATTGTTCGGCAGAGAATTCCAGCGCGGACGGAGCGTTGTCGCTTCCGCTTCTGTATACCGACGAACTCGCAGGTGTCGCCAATTGGCCGGGCACGGCGGTAAGTTATGCCGTGGAAAGCGTTCCTGCTCCGGCACAGGGCGCGGCACTGCGCGCAGCGCTCTATTTGCAGACCTCGGCATTTCTGCCCGGCGCGACAACCGATGCCGACAGCGCAGCCGCAGCGGCCGTCGAACAGCGGGAGAGATTCTCCCGTATTGCATGGCAGCTTGCGCAGGCCGACATTTCCGCCACCCTGCTTACCACGCTACAGCAAGCGAAGGGTGTTCAGCCATTGCCGCTCGACGATCCGGATCAATCGTTGCTGAGAATGCTGCGCGCCTATGCAAATGCCGGATACGTGTGGCTGGGAGCGGCCGCCTCGCAGCTCTCCATCTGCGCCGATCCTGCGGCGACACCGACGCTTGCCGCGTTGCTGGCCAATACCGGCGTGGATGCGGATGCGCTGGCCGCCGCCAACGCGGCCCGGACCGTGACTGAATTGATCGGTTCCGATCCCATTCATGTTCCTCAGTTTGTAGTCACACAAACGGACCGCTCGGTACAAGCGATCTGTCCTTCAGGAATCGATCCATCGGTTGTGCTCGCGTTTGCCGAGAATCTTGTATTGCCGATGCAGGTGGGCACGGAGATCGCCATTGCCCGCCAGCAAACGATGGCGGATTCGGCGCAAAGCCTGCGCCAGATTGCGCTTGCCGCCAAGTGTTCGCCCGCCGCGCTGGTGCAGTCGAACCGATCCACATCCGGCCTGTTGCAGCCTGGCTTCATTTTCACGTGCGAGGGCGTACGCGTCGCCGTGGGCACGGAGTCGCCGCAAAGCGAAACAACGCTGGATCTGGTCGCGCAAGCCTTCGCCCATGCCGGAGTTCCTTTCGACGCCGTAATGGTGGCCATGGCTAATGCCGATCTTCCCGGTATGTTCCGCTCGACGGCGCTGGCTGTCGATGGGTATACCATTCTGCCGGGAGATACTTTGGGCAGCAATCAGTCGGGCCAGTCCGGCGCGGCTCTCGGTGCATTGAATATCGCCGTTGCCAACCTCTTCCCCGCGGGCACGCCTCTGTTTGCGGCCTCCAGCATGGATTCCAACACCAAGCAGCGCTTGGGAGAGATGGCGCGCGTTCACGGCGTTACCGCTGGCGATCTCATCCGCAGCAATCTTGACCGCACGCCCACGTGCGATCTCACTCTACCCGCTCGATCCGAGCTCCCCAATGGCGGTTCGGCGACCTATCTGCCCTATTGGATTCAGAGTACAGATACGCTGTCCAATCTGGCGGCAAGAACCGTTCCTGGCGTGGGCGCTTCCCCGCTCCTTGCGCTGGCAACGGCCAATGCCGCGCTTCCCATCCTTGCACCGAACATAGTCGTCAACATCGGCGGCCAAAGCGTGACAACCGCGCCAGGCGATACGCTGGATTCGCTCTGCGAGAAATTCAATCCCCCGGTGACGCTGGAGGAGCTGGCCGCCGTCGTTGGTACGCAGAGGCCATTTCTCTCCAGCGGTTCTCTGATGGTTGTAACTCCGGCGCAGGTGCCGAAGTCGGCAGCGTGCACTCCCGCGGCCATTGCGGAGAGTTTTGCGGTGCCCGTGTCGAGTATTTTAGCGGCCAACACGGCTACCGCTGACCTTGTGGTTCCGTTCATGAGGCTTTACGCGGATGTGGATCGCGCGGCAAGCATCGTCACGGCTGCCGACGACACCCTTGCCAGCGTGATCCGTCGCTTTGCCGTTGTGCAGGGCGTGGATACGACATGCGCCAATCTTGCGGCCGCCAATAAGGATGTGGCGTTTCTTCGCGCCGGTGCTACCGTTCTTCTTCCGCTTATTACGAGTCTTGCGCTTCCCCTTTCAGCTAACGGTACGTGGACCTTCCCTGACACGATCTTCGCGATTCAAACTTGGATTGAATTGCGCCGTTCCTTTACGTTGGCCGATCCCGCGTTGCGTGGAACCGAGCAGACTCCGTCCTCGGTGGTACGCAATCGCGCAGCTTTGCCCGCCCTCCGCACACCGTCCGAGTCTTCCGGCAATGCGCTCACGCTGCTACAGTTTGCCGACACCTTGCAGGCTGCAATACCCCGTCTGCGCTTGGCCACGGCCAGAACCACCTCCTCTTCGGGAGAGAACCAAAGCGATGTCTGGGCCATCGACTTTGGTCCAAGTGGAATCTCTCAGGTGGAAGTCGCGCCATCGGTAGACCTGCCGGGCGTAGCCGGGAAACAACCGCGCTGCTATGCGTTGCGCCCCCTGGCGACGCAGTTGCTGTCGCGTAGCGGCGTGCCAATTTCGATCTTCGACCCTCAGGACGGGAAACTGCACCCGGCCGGAACCCGCGATTATCAGGCAGTAGATCTGGAACCGTGGGCACTGTCGTTCCTCGCGGATGTCGATCTGTTCTGCACCGCGTCTTACTCGACCGGCGCAAAGCGCGCCAACGCCCCCCAACTCGCGAATTTGCTGACCACCAAGATCGAACTTGCCGGAGCGATTGCCAACGGTTTGGAAATCGTCGAACAAAACAGCGGTGCCGTACCGGACGCTGCCCGCGCGCAGGCCTGGCAAACGTTGCGCCAGCAATTGCTGCGCAGTCTTGTGGATGGATACGGAATCGATTCGATTGCGCAGTACGATGCAACCATTCAATCTCCATGGGGCGGCGATTCGGCCCGGTTCGCCGGTGCTGCCCGCTTCACTTCGGATCCAAAGCTTGGCGACCTCACCGTCGGAGCCGCCAAGATCTCGCTCGCAGCGGGTGCCAACTATCTCTCTCTTCTCTTCGACACTGCGCAGGCTGCGCGCCTGCGTGTGGCCTGCCCGGAGCTCTCCTTCACGATCAATGAATTGGAGTTCGATGTGCAATCGGTGGAAGGCTACGAGAGTTCGCAATGGTTGTCGTTTGTCTTGCCGCTGAGAGATGCGCCTGGAATGTCGATTGATTTCGGCCATCCGCGGATTCCACTGCCGCTGCGCGGTTATCCGATGCTTCCGTCTCTTGTGACGCAACAAGCTAGCGGTGCCGCCGATCCGCAGAGTATTGCGGATGCCTGTCAGTGGACCTACCGGTTCACATACGAACACCAGTCTACGGCGCAGGAGACGATTGGTTTTTGCTTGGATGTGAACCTGCAAGCCGGCACTCAGCTTGCGGCGAATACCGCGGACGTGGATTTGTTCGCAGCCTTGGCACAGTATTCCGAAGTACGCGAGTCCCTCTGGACGGTGTTGGGACAACTGACGAATGGGAGCGAAATCCCGGCTGATTCTCCCCTGTCCGAGGCGGTGGCAACGTTGGCTGGTCTGGTGCAGTGCGTAGCCGATGCCTGGGAGGCGCATTGGCAGCTTGCGACAGAGGCCGTTGCCGTGAATGCGGAGACGCGCGAATATACGGTAACGCTTTCCACTCAGGGAGAGCTCTATGACAAACTGTGTCTGGAGCAAGTCGCCGGGGCGGCCGTCGCCGCGCCACAAATCACCTGTATCACGCCCGATGGCATACGGGTTGCGCTAAATCCACTCTCGTTGTCGACAGAGGGTGGAACATGGCTACAGACCTATAAGTTTTCCGCCGACGTACCCGCATTTGCCCGTCTACAATTCGAGTACGCCTTTGGATCGCTCCCGGTTGCCATCTTTGAAAATGCCCGCACGCGCGTCTGGGTCACGCGCAATGCACAACTGCTCGATCTGCCAGCGCCACCTACGCAGCAATCGTTCCACTATCGCACGCCAGAGATTGCTTTTCCCGATCCAACCGTGCCATCGCTGATTTACACGCGTGTCTTCCCGATCGGGCAGTGGACCAGCGACGCTGCGACGTCTCCCCTGAATCAGGTATTTGCCACGGTGCTGCCTTCCGGAGTCGGGGCCATCTCCTTTGCTCTGCTGTATGGGTACGATCTTGCGCCGTCTTTGCAGGCGGAAACGACGATATCCACTTATCTGCCGGTAGCCTTTTGCCCCATCACTCCATTTGCCGCATCGACCGTTGCGGATATTATCGCTGCCATCGAAGCATGGAAACTGAAATATGCTCCCAACAAAACCGGTGGACGCTGGGTCGTCGATCTCACCTGTTACTCTGCGTTGAGTCAAACCCGTCCACTCTTGCGTTTGGCTCACATCAGCGCGAGCATCGCGTGCGCTTCACCACCACGGCTACTCTAGTCAGCGAACTGATCGAGGCTCGCGATGAAAAGAAGCTACTGCGTTTCCAGAAGCAGATTGCCAGCTATGAACTGCTCATCGTCGACAAGCTTGGCTTCGTGCCCCTATCGAAGACCGGTGCGGAGCTGCTCTTTGAGATGCTCAGACATCGATTAACTAGTTGCTCCTGAAAAAGTCCATTTTTCAAGCAGCGCAAGCAGTCATGCATAAGCCGATGAAGTTCCACTGGGACAGCAGTCGGTTCAGTATGGAGTAAAAATCAGGTACTCTGCCGCATTGGATAACCCTTATTAGCTTCTGGAAGTTCATCGCCGCAGCCGCCAGCACGGCGTTGATCGCGTTTCCGGCAACTCCCTTCAACCGGTTGCGCTCTAACCGGTGCTCTGCCTTGAGATGTCCTATGCCGGGTTCGACTGCGGCGCGGTGCTTCATCCTTCGCCATAGTGATTGCGGCGTTTTGCCTCGCGTCTTCTTATCAACATGGATCGTAGCCGATCCCTTGTAATCATGCCTTCGATAGCCCATGTCGACGTATACTTCCGCGACCTTCTGCTGCCGAGCACCTCTTCAACCTGCTTCATCTGTTCAGCCAGCGTGTGCCCATCGTATGGATTCCCAGTAAAACTCTTCGCGCCAACGAACCATCCACTCGCACTCGTAACAGCTACGCTAACCTTGTTGCCATACTCGTATTTCTTGCCAGCCTTACCCTTTGCGATGCACTCGACTTCCGGTTCATGAACGCTGTAGATCTTCTTGTCGTAACGTTGCTGCGCGTGAAGCTTGCGTGCTGTTTCGAGTAACTTCTTCAACTCGCCCACTGGCTTTTCTACTTGTCGCTCGATCTCGCGCATGACGCGGCCCAACTGTGTGCGCAGCGTGCGCGTGCAGGCCTTGGCACGCTTCATCTGACGTGCATGAGCATAACGACTCGACTGCATCAGCAGTCTGCGACCAACATGCTCATAACTCTGCTTGATCTTGACTCCGGCAGCACGCGCTATCTTCACCAACCGCTCGCGACAGCGATGATAAGAACGCGCATCGGTGGGATAACGAATCGCCTTGGTCTGCACAGTCGTATCGACGTTGAGACGCTTCAAGTCGGATGCGCGCACCACCTTCATTTCGATGCCGGTTTCGATGGTGACACGAAGCATCTCTTCGGCTCCGGCTTCACCAAGACGCTTGCGCCAACGAGACATGCTCGATGGATCGATCGGCATCTGATGCTGGAAGTAACGCTCGCGTGGACACGCCTGGAGCGCCAAGGGTCGGATGATAACTGCCACCAAGAGTGGCTTCAAATGACTCCTAGTCGATGTACTAACCGAGACGAACCAAGGGGTGACTCATGTCGACCAAATGCTCAAGGTCGATCTGGAATAGCTCGCGCTGAGGGGGCTTCGCTTCTCTCTTAGGTCGCATCGGTTTTTCCCAGTATTTACTGCGTTTTATAATGTCTCTGGGAATATTTTATCCGTTACCATCTACCTATTTCACTGATTCTTTTGTGGGTTAGGTGGCTTTTCAGGGGCGACTAGTACTAGCCTCCGATCTTTTCGGCGCGTGGCGGCCAGGTTCCCTGGAGGGGCAGATTGGCGATGTGATTGATAGGGTGTTTGGCGATCCGCGCCAGCACGGTGCGCAGACCGAGTTCCAGATCGAGAACATCCGCATTGCCATTTTTTCTAACGCTACAGGCCGACGCGCCGCAGCAGCTCGTCAAAGTGCGGATCGGTGCGCAGCGGGTCCAGGCAGGGATCGACCTTTAAATAAACCAGTCCCACGTCATGCGCCTGATAGGCGTCGTCCAGCCACTTCAAGGCTTCGCGTTTTTCGCCCAGCCCGGCGTAGACCAGCGCGATCTCGTAGCGGCCCACGCCGTTCGCCTGCACGTGCCTCTTCAGTTCGGCGATAGTCTGGTGCGCGGCGTCGGTGTTGCCGTTGCGCGCGTAGGCGTTGCCGAGATGCCCCAGCGTATAGGGCCCGTTGCCTGCCTTGAGAAACGCGGCGATGGCCTCGGCGTAATGGCCCTTTCCGGTTTCGATATCGCCGGTTAAAAAACTCCAGTCGGATAAGTTGATCTTCAGCCCGCGCACGGTCTGCGCCACGGCCAGAGCTTGATCGTATTGCCGCGAAAAATAATAGACGAAGCCCTCGGCGTGAAAGGTGCTGCCCGAGACTGGGTCCAGTTCCACGCCGCGCTCAACTTCAGAGAGCGCTTCGCGCAAATGGCCGGTACGCACCAGGTAAAACGCGTACTTCTGGCGGCTGGTCGCCGAGTTGGGATTCAGTTCCAGCGCACGCCGGAACTCGGCTTCGGCCCGTGGCCAATCCCAATCGAGCGTCATCGCCGTATTGGCCAGCTCGGCGTGCGCCTCGGAAAGCGAATCGTCCAGTTCAATTGCGCGTATTGCTTCGGCCTTCTGCCGCGTGAAAGCCTCCTGATACGGCATGTTGCCCGCCTCACCCAGCATTCCGTAGCAACTGGCCAGCGCCGAGTGCGCCTGCGCATAGCCTGAATCGCGCGCAATCGCGTGATTGAAGTATTCCACGGCATGCGCGCAATCGTTGTTCTCGCGCAGCAGAATTCCGTGCAGATACAGATCCTGCGCTTGCGGATCGAGTGGGCGTTTGCGTGTCAGCCGCGCCTGCTCCTGCGGCGTAATCGTAGTGCTGATCTCCTCGGCAATCGCCTGCGCGACCTCGCCCTGCCAGGCCAGGTCGCTGCTCAGGTCGCGCACGTAGGTCTGCGCCCACAGCGGACGGTCCGTCCGTCCGTCGATCAGTTGCGTGCTGATGCGCACCCGATTGCCCTCGCGCAGCACGCCGCCCTCCACCACCGCGTCCACCGAAAGCTCGCGGGCAATCTGCGGCAGCGTCTTCTTGGTGCCCTTGTAGCTCATCGAAGAGGTGAGCGAGATCACACGCAGCGTGGAAACCTGTCCCAGATCGTTGATCAGCTCCTCGGTCATGCCATCGGCAAAATACTCTTGCGAGGCGATGCCGGAGAGATTTTCCAGCGGCAGAATAGCGACCGAGTGAATGGCACTGCGCGCGTTTTTCGCTTCCTGCCAGCGGTGCACGCCCAGATAGCCCAGCAGCGCGGCGACTGCGACCGCCAGCACCGTCGCGACCGGTAAAAATCGCCGCCTGGTGGATCGCTTTCCCTCGCTCGGCGCGGCTACCGGCGGCGCATCGTGGCCATTTGCCGCAGGCTGCGAAGCCTCCTCGGCGCCGGCAAAGTGAAAGTGCGGCACATACGAGCCGCTGGGCAGCTCGATCCGCACCGGAGCCTCGCCGCTGCATTCGGTGCTGTAATAGTGCGCCAGCTTCTTGCGCAGTTCGCTGGCCCGCACACGCACCACCGAATCGCTGCCGGTGTCGTAGCTCACCGGCCGCCCGTAGAGTTCGGCGCCGATCATCCGCTCCCGCAGGCTGTCCAGATCGCCTTCTAGCGCATGGGTAACGATCAACCGCAGAAAATCCTGCGAGCGCTTGCTGCCGGCAAAGGATGCGCTGGCTAAAAGCTCGTCCAACTGCCGGCGCACCGCTTCCATTTGTTCGGGATGAAAGGTTTCTTCTGCAATGTGCGTAAATGGGCCGGCCTTTGGCATGACTACCGTTTCCTAGTCAATAAATATACACCGTATGTGCTGGCGAAACTTGCGCGTAACGGGTATTGAGAACGCGTCTTCCGCTTTCCTCGAAAATATAGCCAACTCTTTGTTGAACAATGACTTCCTTCCACGTAACGGGCGACTGATCCGTTAATCGCTTTACATCCGTTCAAACAGGGTGTTTGAATCGGCGATGTTTTGGCGGAAGGTACTTTGGGTGTTGTCCAGCAAACGCTTACCGGAGCTGCCACCTCCGCCGCGGAAGTCAGACGCCTATATCATGCTTCGCGATCGAGTCACAAACGCGGATTGTTGTCGGAGGGACGCCGCCCAAATGGCTTTTGCGTCCCTCATCCTCGCCCCCGTGGCCGGCTGGGGACAGGCCGCCGCCTTCTCCATCGCTTGCACGCGGCCGTTTGGCGGATCATACAAGTTTCGAGCCTGCGCCATAGTCGCTCGCGTTGGTTCCAGCTCTCCTCGAGGGGAGAGTTGAAGAGAGCGGCAAAGAAAAGAACAAAAACTCGGTTAGTAAATGCTTGCTTGGAGGTACTTTATGATGAAACGACACGCAATACCGATTCAAACCCGCTCGGAGTGCCGGGCTATTATCCGAAAATGTATGACCTTTCTGGTCGTTTTCCTGGGGCTGTCCAGCTTTGCCTGGGCGCAACTCGATACCGGCTCGGTCTCCGGCACCGTCCTCGATCCCGTCGGCAAAGTCGTACCGGGAGCCAAGGTAAGCATCCGCGGCACGGAGACGGGAACCCTATATTCGACCGTCAGCTCCACCACAGGCAACTATGCCTTTCCCTCCGTCCGCACCGGGAAATACGATCTTACGGTCGCTTCGTCCGGCTTTAAAGCGGCCGTTCATCGCGGCCTCGTCGTCGCCGTCGGCGTGCCGACCACGGTCGATGTCACGCTCACCGTCGGCTCCGCCTTGGAGATCGTCAGCGTCGACGCCGGCGAGCAATCGCTCACCCTGGATAGTACGACCGTCGACGTCTCCATTCAGCCCGAGCAGGTCGATCGTCTGCCTTTGTCGGTCGGCAGTTGGCGCTCGCTGGAGAATTTGGCCTATCTGGCCCCCGGTGTCGCGGGTTTCGGCACCTCTTCCGCGGCCGACGCAATCAAAATCAACGGCGGCCAAGAAAACGGCACCGACTTCCTGATCGACGGCATCACCACCAACCGCCAGCAGAACGGCTCCGGCAGCTTCGGCATCCTCTCGCCCTCCGTCGAAGCCGTCAATGAGTTCCAGATCAGCATCGCCAGCCTACCTATTGAGGAGGGCCGGACCACCGGCGGCCTCGCCAACTTCAACACCAAGGGCGGCACCAATAGCTATCACGGCACCGTCTACGAGTTCTATAAGAACGCCGGATTCGACGCCAACACCTGGTTCAACAACGGAAACATCGCCACGCACGGCAATGACGCGGCCGCAAGAAAAACCTACAAGCGCAGCGCCGACACCAAGAACGACTTCGGCGGCAACATCGGCGGTCCCTTCCGCATTCCGCATCTCTACAGCGGCAAAGACAAGAGCTTTTTCTTCTTCAACTATGAGAAGTGGCATCAGCTCTATGGCGGTACTAGCACCAGCCAGTTGCCCACGCCGGCCGAACTCGGCAGCGACGGGCAGTACTTCGACTTCTCGTCGCTACTGGGCAGCGCTCTCGGCACCTCGCCTTGCGGCGAAACCGTATACGCGGGCGAAATCATGGACCCGCAGTACGACAATAACGGCTCGACTCCCTGCCGTTATGCGGGCTTCGGCCAGACCGTCACCGGCACCTCCGGCAACTACTCCGTCTCCGGCGCGCCGACCAACAAGATTCCCGTCGGTCGCGAGAGCACGATCGCAAAAAACCTCATCAATACCTATCTGATGCCGCTGGCCAAGCAGGAAGTCACCGGCAGCAGCAATTACAACTACGCCTATCGCAGCATTGGCACCATCACCGATTCCTCCTACAGTATCCGCATCGACCAGAATATCAGCGATAGACACAAAATCTGGGGCTTCTGGAACTCCCGCGAAAACACCGATACAGGCGGCAACTCCAACATGCCTGCGCCGATCCAGACTTGCTGCAGCACCGTCGATCAGCTCGGCAAGCTCTTCCGCGCCGGCTGGGATTGGATCATCACTCCCAACTTGGTCAACTCCCTGACCGTCGGCGGCAACCGCTCCAACAACATCAACAAATCCAAAGCTGCGAATATGGGCACCGATTGGGATGCCAAGTTCGGCATCGCCAACGGTTTCAGCAACGACTTCCCGGTCTTTGAGTTCAACGGCAACACCTTCGGTGGCATGGGCCAGCAGAAAGACTCCACCGACATCGACAATGTACTGGCGCTGAACGACGTTTTGCACTGGCACTATGGCGCGCACAGCTTCACCATTGGCGGCGATGCGCAATACCACCAGTATTCCTGGGTTAGCCACATCGGCGGCACCTGCAGCGGCAACGCCGGCTGCTTCGAGTATTGGGATAACCAGACCGCCTCGGATGAAAACTACTGGGGCCAGGATGGTAACTCATTCGCTGCCTTCCTGATCGGCGAAACCGGGGACGCCAACAACCTGAACGATCTGCACGCGCCCCGTTGGATCATGCATGGCGGTTCGATCTTCGCCGGAGATGTCTGGAAGGCCCGTCCTAACCTGACGATTAACCTCGGTCTGCGCTGGAGCTACGACACGCCGCGCCGTGAGGCTTCTGGCGATACCTCAATTTGGGACCCGAATATGGTCGACGCGGCAACTACGGCAGGCAAGTATGGGCAGGCTCGTGGCGCTCTGGTCTTTGCCGGCAAGGGCGCGGGACGCAATGGCAGCATGAACGAAACCTGGGGCAAAGTCTACAAAAAGGACTTCGAGCCCCGCGTCGGTTTTGCCTGGGAGCCCGATTTCTTCTCTCACAAAGCCGTAATTCGCGGCAGCTCCGGCTTCTACTACGGGCCGCTCGTCTATGCCGACTGGGGCCAAGGTACGGTGCAGGGTTTCACCGTCACCGGCAATCTCTACACCACCGACCCGCTCGACGGCGTGCCGCTCGACAACGGCCTGCAAGCCCTGTCCAGCACGCCTAACCTCAATCCTAACCAGCTCGACGGCACCAGCACCAGCGTCGATTATGTCTCCTCTGGCAACGGACGGCCCGGCATGGTCGAAAACTGGGCTCTGGAAACCGAATACCAGATTACCCCTCACCTCTTCGCCACCCTGGGCTATCTGGGAATGCATGCCACGCACTTGCACGCCATGCTCAGCTACATGAACGATATGCCCGATAAATACATGGCTCTGGGCGACTACCTCAACTGGTGGGCCTACTATCCCGGTGATTCGTCGGTTAGTGGCAGTCACACCGGCACTCCTTTGGAGCCCTACGCCAACTTCAGTTGCAATACCGGATGCACTTGGCCCATTAACGAGCCAACCTACCAGGCGTTGCGCCCCTACCCGCAGGTTGAATACATCAACATGGACAGCTACCTGCAAAACCTCGGCCAGTCCACCTACGAGGCGTTTGAAGCCAAGCTCGAACAGCGCTTCCACAACGGCTTCAACGTGCTGGCCTCCTACACCTTCTCCAAGACTCTCACCGACGCCGACGCGATCCAGCCCTACGAGAGCACCGATCAAAACGGCGGCGCGGTCCAGGATCCCGAAAACCTGCGCGGAGAAAAAGCCGTCAGCAGCGAGGACATTCCCAACAACTTCGTCATCAGCTACATCTACGACCTGCCCATCGGCCAGGGAAAACATTTCTTGGGCGATAAGACCGGAGTGCTCAGCCAGCTGATTTCGAATTGGAGCATCAGCGGCATTCAGCACTACCAGAGCGGGCAACCCATCTCCATCTACGGCGCTACCTCAATTCCTGGCAAAAACTCCAGCGTGCGCTTCGACCGCGTCGCCGGGCAGTCGGTCAAGAATCCCAACTACAAAAACCCGCTGTCCTTCGACAACACCTCCCGCACCACGGCCTGCGCCACCGGTTACTTCAATTGCTCGGCTTTCTACGATCCCAACCTCTACGCGAACCGCGATCCCAACGGCACCGGGACAACGGGCGAGGGCAACCCCTGGCGCTTCGGCACCATGCCGCGCAACTCTTCCGATATTCGCGGACCCAACTACTACACCGAAGACTTCGGCATCTCCAAGCTCTTTACGGTTCACGGCAACAT
The DNA here is from genome assembly GCA_003156495.1 of Acidobacteriaceae bacterium. Taxonomy (GTDB): domain Bacteria; phylum Acidobacteriota; class Terriglobia; order Terriglobales; family Acidobacteriaceae; genus Telmatobacter. The sequence continues at coordinate 7,194 of PMHC01000072.1, read as the reverse complement.
CAAGATCGACTTCCGCGGAGAGCTTTTCGATGCCTTTAACCGCCACATCTTCACCCGTCCGGTCTCCGACTTGGGCTCGAGCGTAACCACCGTCGGCCAGATCGGCGGCTTGCAAAACGGTCCGAGAAACATTCAGTTCCGTTTGAAGATCAACTATTGATCGTGCATTTTCCCAGGTCTGCTGTTTAGGCCTATCGGCGCGGCGGTCTACCCTCGCCGCCGCGCCATTTTTTAAGGTAAAACCGGCCTGCATTCAATTGTTGTTTCACCTTAGGAGGTTCTGTGAAGATTTGCATCTGCATCGCGCTCGTATCCGTGGCCTGCTTGCTCTCCGGCTGCGGCAGTGGCGGCTCATCCAGCGGCGCGACGGGCGGCGGAAGTTCCACCACGATCGATATGGGCTCCAGCGCTACCGTCGACGACACTTACCAATACACTTTGACCAATGCCTCCAGCGGCATGGTGTTGGGCATCTCCAGCCAAAGCCAGACCGCCGGCGCGAGCGTAGTCCAGGAAGCTTCTTCCTCCACCACCACCACCGACATCGATTGGCACTTCATTCCCATGGGCAGCAGTGAATACAACCTCGAGAACATGCTCACCCATCAGGTTCTCGGCATCTCCAGCGCCTCCACCTCCGCCGGCGCGCAGGCCGTCCAGTATTCCGACAACGGCACCAACGACCATTTATGGAAGTTCTATCTGCTCAGCGACGGCAACTACCTGATCAAGAACGTCAACAGTGGCTACTTTCTCGAGGATGCCAACGCCAGCACTTCGACCTCCGCCACCATCGATCAGGGCGAGCGCTCCCAGCCAAGCACGGGTGGCTCTTACCAGGAGTGGAAGCTGACCTCGACCGCCACCGCCGCCTATCCCGCGCCCCTCACCGTCAGCGTTTCATATTCATCGGCGGACTCGGATACCAAAGCTATCGGAATCCACGATCCGTCCATGGTGAAGGCCGGTTCCACATATTACCTGTACTCAACGCATGGCCTGCTTCACGCCCATGAATCCAACGATCGCACCACCTTCAGCGACGCAGGATACGCTCTCTCCACGCTGCCCTCCTGGACTAACACGTATACCGATTCGAGCAGCGATCTCTGGGCGCCTGACATTTCCTACCACAGCAGCGCCACCTATCCGTATTGGCTCTACTACGCAGCCTCAACCTCCGGCAGCACAAACTCGGCAATCGGATTGGCTTACAGCACTACCGGCGCGCCCGGCAGCTTTAGCGATTACGGTGCTGCCATCTACAAGTCCTCCAACTGCTCTGGCGCAAACGCCATCGATCCTTCTTCGATTGTCGATGCCTCCGGCAACGCATGGATGGTCTTCGGTTCCTGGTCGAACGGCATTGAGATCGTTCAAGTCGATTCCTCCACCGGCATTCCCCTCCCCAGTTCTAGCTGCACGCAACTGGCTTACCACTCTTCCGGTACCGGCATCGAAGGGAGTTACATTCTCTACCACAACTCCTACTACTATCTGTTCGTCTCCATCGATACTTGCTGTGAAGCCGACAGCAGTACCTACCGAATTGCCGTCGGGCGATCCACCGCTGTTAACGGTCCCTACTCCGACCGCGGAGGCGTGTTGATGACTGCGGGCGGGGGCACCATCCTGCTCAGCGCTCACGGCACCATCAACGGCCCGGGCGGAGAGACCGTACTCTCGGACACGGATGGAGACATTCTCGTGTACCACTACTACGACGGCAATAACAACGGCGACCCCGCCCTGGGCCTCAATGTCCTCGGGTGGACCTCCGATGACTGGCCTTACATCAAGTAAGTACATGTACTTTGACCTGTTTCATTACCTAACGTTTTCTCTACGAGGCATCATGCATTCGACGTACAAAATCGACATTCTCGGGGCCGCGGTTCTGGCCTTCGCCGGCCTCCTCGGCGGAGCACAAGCTCCATCCGCCGAGCAAGGCGCGCGCCCTTTCGCTCTCTCTGGAGACTTCTGGGGCACTCACGATCCTTCTGTCATCAAGGCCGGCGGCACCTGGTATGTTTTCGCCACCGGTCTGGCCCCCAACGGCGGCCACATGGCCATCCGCTGCTCCAACGATCTCGTGCAATGGAAGCTCTGCGGCCACGTGCTCGATGAAATCCCCGCCTGGATTCGCAAATCGAGTCCCGGCACGGCCGAGCTCTGGGCCCCAGACATCTCCTACTTCAACGGGAAATTCCACCTCTATTACGCCTACTCGCTTTTCGGCAAAAACACCTCGGGCATTGCTCTGCTGACCAACACAACTCTCGATTCCACCAGCCACGACTATAAGTGGGTCGACGAGGGGCTCGTGCTTCGCTCCGAGGCCACCGACAACTTCAACGCCATCGATCCCAATCTGGCCATCGACGCCGACGGCAAAACCTGGCTCGCTTTCGGCAGCTTCTGGGGCGGCATTAAAATGCGCCGTATCGATCCGGCCACCGGCAAGCTCTTCACCGGCGACACGCGGCTCTACTCGCTGGCCAGTCGCGCCCGTCCGCAAGGCGCCGCGCTCGCCCCTCCAGGGCTGCCGCCCGACTGGCAGGCCGTCGAAGCCCCCTTCATCATTCATCACGACAGCTTCTACTATCTCTTTACCTCCTGGGATCTCTGCTGCCGCGGCGTCAAGAGCACCTACCACATCGTGGTCGGCCGCTCGGCCTCCGTTACCGGACCCTACCTCGACGCCGATGGCAATAAGCTCTCCGAAGGCGGCGGCACGCAACTGCTCACCGGCAATCGCCGCTGGCTCGGGCCGGGCGGCCAGTCGCTTTACGTCGACAATCGTCAGACCATCATGGTCTTTCACGCCTATGACGCCGTCGGCGGCAAACCCGCCCTGCAGATCTCGACCGTGGGTTGGAAGGATGGCTGGCCGCAGGTCGCGCTGCAAGACGGACCGCCTCTCGACGCGCAATAACTCCTGCGCTCCTCTCTGGTCTCTGACCGTTTGATTTCGTACCACCCACAGGTGTAGCGCGGGTTTCCTAACCCGCGCTCGCCCACTGAATCGGAACAACCTCTTGAGCCTTCACGGCGAATTTGAATACATATTCGTGCTCCGCCAAAAACCAGGCGCGCGCTGATTCAAGCCGCTTCGCCTAGCTTGGGCACGATCTTCCGATTCAGTTCGAACGAGGCCGATCGCTTTTAGCGCGCCGAAAAATCCACCGTGTTATTACGGAACTACGCTCAGTTGTTTGGCCGTGAGTCGTTCTCGCCTACATCCGCAAGACCGTTCACCTTATTCATTCCCCAAGCCCCTCGGCGTAATGGTCCATTGAAGTCAAGGCTCTGCCACTCGAAGTGATGGAGCGGGCCAGACTGCAACGCCCGTGCGCAACGCAGTCGAAGACGCAGTTTATGTGGCGAATCCTCAAAAGGTTTGGTTCAGCTTCCCCGATTTTCTACATACAAGATAAGAGTTGTTCGCGGCGGCCGGAGAGTATCTCGTTGCCCGCCGGACAACGCAGCAGCCGCATCCGCTAGGGCCAATCCATGGATAAGTTCCAAAGATGAAGGCTCTCGGGCTGGGATGCGCAATAGGAATCCTATTGAATCTGTTCTCTGAATTGTAGCTTTCGGCGGCCATGCAACAGTATCTGGCCCGAGAACCTGACGACGTTCCTTGAACGCGAACGCAAGCTGCATTCCTACTTTTCTGTTCAAGCGTACACGCTTGATCCGTAAAAAACGTTTCCTTCGACATGTACGGATCAGACAGCCGATCTTCAGGAATAACACCTTGATATGCTTGTGCTCCATCGTTGATGATGATCCAAATCTGCTCGAAATCCTGCTCATTACAACGACGAATCATCGATGCTCCTTTCGTTCCACTTCTGCCAACAGACCGCGAGCGAGTGCGCATGGATGCCGAATTCAGCTTATGATCAAACATTCTGACTCAATCGCCACATCTCTATGATTCATAGTCGGCAAGATTCTATAGACTGGCCGGCATTGATCCTGAAGACTGTTCTTTGAGCGCATAGCTGGTGCTGCGTCCGCCAGCGGGATTGCGGACGAGGATTCCCCGCTCGATCAAATGCGCAATATCCCGCGTGGCCGTGTCCTGCGAGCATTTGGTCAACTTCGCCCATTTCGATGTGGTCAAGTTCCCTTCAAAATCATCGAAGAGCAGGTTCAGCACTTTTCGTTGCCTCTCGTTCAATTGCAAGCCGGAAACCGACTCCCAGAATCGCGCCTTGCTCAACACTGCGGCCAATGTCTGTTGTGCCTCATCAATAGCGTGTTCCATACAGCCCAAGAACCAATCCATCCATGGAGTGACATCCATTGTGCCCTGCTGTGTCTGTTCGAGGATCGCATAGTATGCGTCACGCTCCTGCCGGATGCGCGCCGTCATACTGTAAAAACGCTGTGGACTTCCTTCCGAATCGGCAATCGCTCGCGCAATACGGCCGTTGCCATCCTCAATTGGCAACCAACCTCCGCAGCTTGGGAGTGGATGTCAAAGTTATGTAAGAACTGCTCCGGCACGCAAATTCACGCGCCACGACGGATCTCTACACGCAAGCTGTCTCCGCAGACAAGCGGAGTGCGAGTCTGAGGCAGGTTGAGATGTTATTGGATTGAGTTCGGTACGGTTTTAGAAATTGCGTACCGTCGAGTACCGTGGAGACTAAACTGCCACTTTTCTGCCTGCCATAAGCCCTTTATTTTCTCAGGCTATATGGCGGGGACGACGAGACTCGAACTCGCGACCTCTGCCGTGACAGAAGTGCTTTTGATCGTACCCCATTGAAACTATGGGGACTGATGGCAAACAAAAGCACCCTAAGTCCTTATAAAAATCGGTAGATAAACTCTCAGCACCCTCGACGACCTCTGCTTTTTGGTTACAGACCTCTGCCGTCCAACATGAGCGGTTTGCTCTGAAGTCGCCAGCTGAGCTGTCGCTGCGTTCGCGGTAATAAGCACACTACGACTTATGAGTACTAACTGAAATGAAAGCAGGTAGCAGTAAGCCCTGTCTCTGATGACTACCCTCGTGGCAATCTGATAGAGAATTGATGGAAGGAAAGCCGCTTCAGCGTTGCTTGCGAGAAGCCGCTGTCTTTCCGACCTTGGTCGTTAGCTTAGATTGGGACTACCAGGGATATGTGCCGTCCTTGTGGGTAAAGCTCCCGGTAGGACCATCCTCCGGCAGTTGCGCGAGGCGCACGATCGCGATGGCACCCTCCTCGACCGCCGCTGGGCCGCTGTGGTTGTTCAGGTCGGTAGCAACATAGCCGGGACACGCAGAGTTGACCTTGATCCTGGTCTCGCGCAGGTCGTAGGCAAGGCCTACGGTGAACATGTTCAGCGCCGCCTTTGAAGCATTGTAGGCGAGAACCTTCGCGTGATAGAAGGGTGTACTGGGATCACTATTGATCGTGAGCGAGCCGAGCCCGCTGGAGACATTGACAATGCGCGCACTCTCAGCCGCGCGTAGCAGTGGCAGTAGCGGCTGAGTAATCGCCACCGTACCGAAGAAATTTGTTTCAAAGGTGCGCCTCAGTGTCTCAATTGAGACGCTGCTGGCGGGCCCATCCTCCCGATCGGCCATGCCCGCGTTGTTCACCAGGACGTCCAGATGCCCGAACTGCTCGCCAATCTGCTTGGCCAGTGCTGTGCCGCTCTCGACCGCTTGATTCAAGTCCGCCTTAACGAAACGAACGTCAAGACCCTCGCCACGAAGTTTCTTGGCAGCCTCTTCACCACGTGCTGTATCGCGCGCTCCCAGCAGAACCGTAAAGCCGGCGCGGCCCAACTCGCGAGACACCTCGAACCCGATGCCCTTGTTTGCTCCCGTTACTAAAGGGCAGAGCCGGGGGATCTCCTCTCCCTTTAGAAGTGAGCGGCAAATCATGACGTAGAGCGCCACAAACAGGGCGACGTTAAAAATATCCCAGTAGGCCATGGCGGCCAGCCCCAGACTGATTACAGTGCGTCAGCCGTCGCCAAGAGCAATGAGTTTATTTGTCACCCAGCGGCTCCCAGCAGCGAAAACAGAAAAATGCTCACCACCATGGCCGGCGATATGATGCTCATAGTGCGGACCAGCCGTCATCCGAGGTAAGGACCAGCAAAGGCCTTGTGGCAAATTTCGGTGCAAGGTTTACGAAATTCCACTGGGTTGCATGGGAGAAGACTTCGTTGGCAAGGTTCTCAGGAGTTGTGCCGTCAAGTGGCGCCATGACTTCAGCGGCCAGCGCGGCAGCAAGAGCGCTGATAGCGGCCTCGCGTTTACCTGTCGGGAGAGATTGAAAGTGGCTTACGCCCAGGTCGGCCGCCGAAAGCGTGATGACGGCTTTTATTGCAGGATCGAAGGCACCACCGGCCTCGATAGCCAGAAAACCTCCCATGCTGCGCCCTGCCAGAACGATCGTCCGCGTATCGGCATGAAGCTGAGTAGCATGAGCAGGATTGCGCAGGTAGTCGATTGCAGATTGTGTATCTTCAATGCAATGCGTGAAAGAGAAAGCTGCCGGAGATCCCCAGGAGCCGAGATAGTCGAAATAGAGAACATTCCAACCGGCGCGGCGAATCGACTGGGCAAGATCGAGATTGCTCTCGTTGCCCGGAAATCCGTGCAGCAGGATGACGGTTGGATGAGGCGTTGCACCGGCGGCTATATAGACAAAAGCGTTGAGCAGCGCACCCTGGCTTGGAAGCTGGAGGGATTGCATGGCTGCGGGATTGGCTTTATAAGGAACAGTATCGGCGGCAAGAGCCGGGTTCTGAACACGGGCTGGCACGGCGGCAATGAAAGATGCGCAGAGCAAGATGGAAGAGAGTAAAAAGCTGCTGCTGGTCATGCGGTCACTGTAATGGACATCATCGCTGCTGGAACTATCAGTTTTTTATCAAGCTTGAACCTGAAACCTAAGCAGAAAGAGAACATCCAATCCATATGAGCGATCTTACTAGAAGCCTTACCCCGCTACTGTTCAAGCCCTTTACCATTAAGGATCTGGTTTTACCCAACCGCATCGTGATGGCGCCCATGACTCGCTCGAAATCGCCGGATGGTATTCCCGGCGCTGATGTTGCGGCTTATTATCGCCGTCGCGCCGAGGGATGCGTGGGTCTGATCGTGACCGAGGGGACTTACGTTCCGGTTCCATCCGCAGGCTTCTATCCCGCTGTGCCGCGCTTCTATGGCGAGCAATC
>PMHC01000062.1 GCA_003156495.1 Acidobacteriaceae bacterium | reverse complement strand
AATCAGATTCGCGCTTCGGCCGTTGACCGTGGCGCCATGATCCGTGTTCCCATCGGCAACCATCGCTCCATGCGCACGGAGGTGCGCGCGGTAGCGCCGGACGCAAACCCCTACCTGGCCCTCTATGGCATCTTCAAAACCGGCATTGACGGCGACATTTCAAAGGCCAAGGACCTGCGTGCCGGCGGCCGTTATCTGCCCGACAATATCCAAAAAGCCATCGATGACTTCACCGCATCGAAGTGGATCGCCAAGAGTCTCGGCGCTGACGTGCAGGGACGCTATGCCGATCTGAAACAGGCTGCCGCCAACCGTTCGCCGCACGACCTCGGAACCATCGTCAAGGGCTCCGAGGTTCAGTTCCATCACTCGGTCTACAACCAGTCGTTGTGGAACCAGTTTTAGAGCAATCTTCGCGGTACACGCGAAAGGCCCAATCTCTTTTGAGATTGGGCCTTTGCATTTGATCACTGTTCCCTGTTTCTATGGAATCTGCTTCATCGGCAACTCCATCACCGGGGTGCGCTTGCCGTTTTTTTCGGCGTAGGCCCAAAGGCCGTGGAAGTTGGCGCGGATGCCCGGCTGCGTCTTTAAAAACGCGCTCAACACGGCGGTGGCTTCTGTGCGCAGCGCGGCCGGATCGGTAACGCCGGTCGACTCGTATACGACACCCAGGTCGGGCTCACGCAAAACGGGATCGAAGCCGACAGTTTCGATCTTCCAGGTGCGGTCACCGTCGGGCAACGAAAGCGGAAAGGCGCTCTGCGGCGAGGGCGCAATCTGCGACTGCTCCTGATGCAACTTTTCCAGGTTGGGCGAAGAAAGAAAATCGACCGGCAACAGCAGGAAGCGGGCGGCCTCGTAGTTGAACCAGGCGGTCCAAGGATCGACATGCGCCAGTTCCCTGCCGTGCGTCCAGTACCAGATGCCGTCGTGACCATTCAGAACACCAGGCCGCAGCGTAAGTCCGGCGAGCTTCCAGGCGGTGGCCGCGCCGTCCCAGGCCAGTATCAGGCCCATCTGCCCGGCCATGGGCGCACCGGCGGCATCGGCCAGCACCACGGCGTAGCGGCCCGGCGGCAGCGCGCTCATGGTGATGGTGACGGTGAGCGTACCGCTCGCGTTCGAGCAGAAAAATTGCGTGTCTGCCGGCGCGTTCTGGCTGCTGGAATCGAGCAAGTAAAGGTTGCGCAATTTGAACTGGCCGCTCTTGATCAGCGGCCCGGACTGCTCAACCGCGGAGCGAATGCCTTCCCACTCCGAAACCTCTTGCGGCAGCAAATCCGCTTGCAGCGCGGTGTAATCCTGCCCGACGACGGCGTTGGTCATTTTGCCGACGGCGGCCGTCAGCGCGTCGCGATCGAGCGAAGCCAGCTCGGCTTGCGTGGTACAAGTTACCGCGAGACCAGCCACGGGCGCCAACAAGAACGCCCCCGCCATCAAACTCACCCACCGGAAGCGCATCTGCCCGGCTCCTCTCTGCCCGAATCCGCTTTCGAGCGGATTGGGACCACTGCTAGTCTAGTACAGTAAGCGGCAGCAAAGTCTACGGCCCGGCAAGGCCGCGACGATTGCGCCGCAAGGAGCCGATTCCGATGCGCACATTCCGGCCGCCGCAACAAAAATTTCCGCGTAACGCCGCTGAGCGAAGGCGCTGGAGTCGGTTTATCCGCAGCCGTTTTATCGCGCTTGCGGTAATTTCTATTCTCTTTGCCGGCGCGCCGCTAATTGCGCAGACACCGGCAACGACGACGGCAAAAACCGCCGCCCCCCAAAAAACAGCATCCGCAAAAAAGAAGCCGTCGGCTAAGCATAAAAAAAACGCGCAAAAACCGCAGGAGGCTAAGCCTGCCGTCGCTGCAGCGCCTGTCGTCGCGCCCGTCGCGCCGCCCATGCCCAAGTGGCCCGCCAATGACCGGCCCTCAGAGGCGTCGGTCGTCTGGGACAGCCATGGATTGCAAATCGTCGCCGCCAATTCCAGCCTGGCGCAGATTCTGCACGAGGTTTCCACCAAAACCGGCGCGACGCTAGAAGGTTTCATTCAAGATCAACGAGTCTTCGGTACATACGGTCCCGGCCCCGCGCGCGACGTGCTGGCGCATCTTCTTGAGGGTTCCGGCTACAACATCGTGCTCATCGGCGACCAGGGCCAGGGCACGCCCAGGCGAATCGTTCTGAGCATTAGCGGCGCGGTAGGCGCACCGATTCCGGCGGCCACTCGCGGCATTAATCCGCTGCCGCACGATGGCGACGACGACGATAGCGACGCCGAACCGCCGGAGCAACCAGAACCGCCGCAAATGCCGCCACCGCCACCGCAGCGGCAGCCAGGGCAAAACGGCGCCATGCAACCCCAAGGGCCACCGCCGAACAATCAGTAAAAGCAAAAGCCGCTAGAACAAATTCCCAAGCCGCAGAGCGTGCGTAGGCAGAGGATCAGTTTGCGCCGACGCCGCGCAGCGGTCTGTCTGCCGCACGGGCAGCTGCAAATAAGAACGCGTGACGTGGAGCCGGTCCATGAAAATGTAGCGCGTGCGCAGGCCGGCGATTGTGGCGGGAAGTTTGGCGGGAATCTGTTTGCGATCAACGTAGACGTGAAGAGCGGCTTCGCGAGGATTGTCAAAGCTCTGGCCAACGCCAATGCCAAAGAAGGCGCGATTCTGGCGCAAGAGCTCTCGCGCTGCCTGCCGCTTGATGGCGACGGCCTGATTGAAGGCGGCGAAAGAGAGTGCAGGCATTACGCCAGCCTCAGCGATGGATTGCGGCGCTGCGCCGGAGGAGACGGTCCGAGCCGTGGTAGGAATCTGTTCTGTGCGCAGGCCGGCGATTGTCTGCGGCAAAGTAGTGTTCAGCCTTTCGTCTACATAGAAAATAACGGCGGCCTCGCCGGGACGGTCACCGCTTTTGCCCGCGGCTACGCCAAAGATTCCTCTCGAAGAATTCACTATCGTGCGCGCCTGTGCGAGCGCCTTGGTGAGTTGCGCGATTTGCGCGCCGATGAGCGTGCGGGCCTGCGCCGCGGCGGAGGCCGAAGCGCCGTAGCTCAGGCAGCTTACCTGGTGATCGGCAGCGCCGACAAAGGTGAACGCGCTTCCCTGCCGCGCACCTAGCGCTGCCAACACTGTCGGCGCCGGAGTCGCCACGGCTTCGGTAACGCCGAGCGAATTGACGCCGCCGGCGAAGAGCAACCCCACCGGCTCGGCATTGCCTGCATCGACAACCAGCGCGCCGGAATCGCCCGCATCGCTGAACTGGCTGCCTTCGACGGCGATCTGGTTGGTGAAGGTTTTAGTCAAATAGCGTACGGTTTCGCCGCAATCTTTGTAGTAGTCAACCTCGACGTCGAGATCAAGCGCGGAGACCTGGCCGCAGGTCAGCCCCGTGGTGCGGCCGCTTTTGGCCACGCGGAGATTGAGCGAAGCCGTCTCGCCCTTGCCGCCACTCGAAGAGATTCCGGGAGGCGCGGGAGCGATTGCGCCGTTGGATTGACGCGCACCTAGCTCGAGAATCGCTCCGCTGACATTGACGGCGCGCGAGCTTACCTGCGCAATTGCCGCGTCGGCATTGGTCGCGCGCGAGTTAAGCGGCAACCAGGCCGAGAGCTCGCCGACGGGCCGAGTGCCAGAGCCCGCGCCATTTGGCGTGCAACTGTTGTCGATCAGGCCGGGCTGAATCGTCATTTCGCCCGCGCTGGCCTGATCGCTGCGCGCCAGCACGTGATTGCAACTGAGCAGGAATTGTCTTCCGCCACGCTCCTGGATCAGCGCGCCGAGGGTGCCGCCGCAGCAGTCGGAGACACGGCTGCCCTGCGCGTCATAGTGGTTGTTGTTGCCGCCGGAACTGCCCAGCAGAATGGGCGCGGATTGCAGCGTTTGATGCGTTGCGGGATTGCTGGAGATTCCCGCCGCGTTCACCAGAATGCGTGCCGACTGGCTGGCGGCGGTGGAAGCAATGCCGGCCGAGATATACGTCGAAGTGCTGGCCGAAACCACTCGGGGCGCGGTGTAAACGACTGTACAGTAGGTAAAAGCCTTTGCCCCGCGCACGCAGTTGGTTACGCCCAGCGAGCCTGCGGACTCACCGGCAAGCGAAAAATGAATGCCGACGCTGCCGCCGGCCTCAGCCAGATAGCCGGTGATGGTCGCGGTTTCGCCGCCGCTAAGCGCAAGATTTTCAGGCGTCAGCGGTTGCAAAAATCCCGGCGTGACCGTGAAAGAAGCGCTGGCGGTCAGCGAAGGATCGGAACGCAGCGCGGCAGTCACCGTAACCGTGACGCTGTCGGCGGTCAAATAGCTGGGAGGCGTGTACTGGCCCCTGTTTGTAATGGTTCCCGCGCCAGCGCTGGAGTCGCCGCCAGAGACCGACCAGCGGACATCGGCCGCGCCGCCCACGGCCAGCCTGGCGGAAAACTGCTCCACGGCGATGCCCGCGGCGGTGGATGCGTTGCAGCCGGTGCAGTTGGTGTCGATCGAAACCGGCGCGGCCGAGATGGAAAAAACGCCGTTTGATGAGCCGATTGTCGGTACGCCGCTGCAACCGGAGACGGACAACGCCGCCAGCGCGATGGCGCAGATCGTCAACCCGCTTTTAATTTTTCCGCTCAAACCCGCTCGACGCATTGCAACTTTCAGATTAGCGCAACCGCGCGCAACTTCCAGGCGCATTAAACTGTGGGCAGGAGCGTGCGATGGAATATGTGAATCTTGGACGGACGGGATTGAAGGTTTCGCGCATCTGCCTGGGCGGCATGACCTACGGCAAGCCGGCGACCGGCAAACTGCTGATGGGCCGCCAGGCCTGGGCGCTCAACGAAGCCGACAGCCAGCCGTTTTTGCGTCAGGCGCTCGATCTGGGCATTAATTTTTTCGACACGGCGAATGTCTACTCAGGCGGCGAAGGCGAGGCGGTGCTGGGTCGTTTTTTGAAGGCCAACGTGCGCCGCGAGGCCGTCGTGATCGCCACCAAAGTGCAGGGACAAATGCGCGAGGAGCCGAATGGTGGCGGACTTTCGCGTAAAGAAATTTTTTTCGAAATCGACGAAAGCCTGCGGCGGCTGGGAACCGATTACGTCGATCTTTACCAGATTCATCGCTGGGATTACGAGACGCCGATCGAAGAAACGCTGGAAGCGCTGCACGACGTGGTAAAAGCTGGCAAGGCGCGCTACATCGGGGCTTCGTCGATGTTCGCCTGGCAATTCGCCAAGGCGCTTTATCTGGCCGATCTGCACGGCTGGACGCGCTTCGTCTCCATGCAGAACCACTACAACCTGCTTTATCGCGAAGAGGAGCGGGAGATGCTCGGGCTGTGCCGCAGCGAGGGAATCGCCGTGATTCCCTGGAGCCCGCTGGCGCGCGGAAGGCTGGCGCGGCCATGGACGACAGAAACCACGCATCGGCTTGAGACCGACGCCTACGGCAAAAAGCTCTATTCGCACACCGAAGAGGCCGACCGCAATGTGGTGGAGCGGCTGGGCGAAATCGCGGAAAAACGCGGCCTGCCGCGCGCGCGGATCGCTCTGGCGTGGCTGCTGAGCAAGGGAGTGACCGCGCCGATTGTGGGCGCCAGCAAGCCTCATCATCTTGAGGATGCCGTGGCCGCGCTTGACGTGCATCTGTCGCCGGAAGAAATCGCCGCGCTCGAAGAGCCGTACATTCCGCATGCGGTGGCGGGCGTTAATTAGGTCTATGACCGGATGACTTCGAGCCTTAGCGTTTACAAAATCAAACAGTCACGGTACCCACCATGCGCGCCGCGACAATTGTCCCACGGCGCGCGCGCCATTTAGCATTCGATTGTGCCCGCTCTCGATACTCCGGTAAAGTTTGTTCGCGGCGTTGGCCCGCGCGTGGCCGAAATGCTGGCCGCCAAGGGCATTCTCGTCGCCGAGGATCTGCTCTACCATCTGCCCTTCCGCTATGAGGACCGGCAGCATCCGCAGAGCATCGACGAGCTGAAGCCGGGCGAGACGGCCAGCGTGATCGGCGAGGTGCGGGGAGCGATTCTGATGCGCACGCGGCGCATGCCGCTCTTCGAGCTAACCGTTGGCCAGGGTCTGCAAACCCTCAAATGCATCTGGTTTAACGCGCCCTATCTTGAAGGCAAATTCCAGGCCGGGCAGACGATCGCCGTCTACGGCAAGGTGGAACCATCGCGCTCGACGCGCAACTTTAAAATTATTCAGCCGCAGTACGAGCTTCTGCCCGACGCGACGGCCGACGCCGAAACGCGATTGCTCGAGGTAGGGCGGATTACGCCGGTCTACGAGTCGCTGGGCGGCAGCCGTCTGGCCTCGCGCTGGCAGCGCAAGGTGATCTTCAATCTGCTGGAAGGGCTGCGCGGCGCGACGCCGGAATGCCTGCCGCAAACGATTCTGGATCGGCTTTCGCTGCCCGACCGCGAGACCGCGCTGCGCGAGGCGCACTTCCCCGCCGAAGGCACTTCTTTTACCGAGTTGCAGAGCTTCGCCACGCCGGCGCACCGAAGGCTGATCTTCGAAGAGCTCTTTTTTCTGGAGCTGGGGCTGGAGCTGAAGCGCCGGAAGATGAAAACGCGCAAGGGCATCGCCTTCGCCGCCAACGACAAGGTGCGCAAGGCGCTGCGCGAGGTTCTGCCCTTTCATCCCACAACGGCGCAAAAACGAGCGCTGGGAGAAATAGTGGCCGACATGCGGCAGCCCACGCCGATGCGCCGTCTGCTACAAGGCGACGTGGGCTCGGGAAAAACAATCGTGGCTTTTGAAGCGATGCTGGTGGCCATCGAAAACGGCTATCAGGCGGCGCTGATGGCCCCCACTGAAATTCTGGCCACGCAGCATTATCTGGCGGCACGCAAGCTGCTGGCGAACTCGTCGAGCAAGCCGCGCATCGTATTGCTGACCGGCTCGCTCGACGCGGAGCGCAAGCGCACCAATCGCGGCCAGATCAACCGCGGCGAAGCGCAACTGGTAATCGGAACCCACGCGCTGATCGAAGAAAAAGTCGAGTTCGACCGGCTGGGTCTGGTAGTGGTCGACGAGCAGCACCGCTTCGGCGTTTTGCAGCGCTTCAAAATGATGAAGAAGCCCAACCAACTCGAACCCGACATGCTGGTGATGACGGCAACGCCGATTCCGCGCACGCTGGCACTTTCGCTTTACGGCGACCTGGACCTGAGCGTTCTCGACGAGCTGCCGCCGGGACGCAAGCCGATCGTAACCCGCCGCATCGCGGGCGAGCGTGACGGCGAGGTTTGGGATTTTGTGCGCAAGCAGGCAGCGCTCAAGCGCCAGGCTTACATCGTCTACCCGGTCATCGAGGGCAGCAAAGACGACCAGCNNGCCGGCAGGCTTACATCGTCTATCCGGTGATTGAGGGCGCGCGTGACGAGGAGCCGGAGCTGGATTTTCCACGCGATGAAGCGGAAACAGGCGCGGCTACGGTGACGCGCAAAAAAGCGCGAAAAGGAAAGAGCGCGGAGCTTTTTCCCGGTGCGACGCAACAGGCCAGCCCCAACGGAAAATCGGGGCTGCGCTCGGCGGTGGAGATGTACGAAAAGCTGCGCACCGGACCGCTGGCCGGGCTGCGCGTGGGGCTACTGCACGGCCGGCTCGACGCCGACGAAAAAGAGGTGATGATGCACCGCTTCCAGCGCGGCGAAATCAACGTGCTGGTTTCAACCACGGTGATCGAGGTCGGCGTGGACGTGGCCAACGCCACGGTGATGGTGGTCGATCACGCCGAGCGCTTCGGCCTGGCGCAACTGCATCAGTTGCGCGGGCGCGTGGGCCGCGGCGCGGAAAAGAGCTACTGCATCCTGATGACCGGTCCCAAAGTTTCACCGGAGGCCGAGGAGCGATTGAACGCTATGGTGCGCACGCAGGACGGTTTTGAGCTAGCCGAGCTAGACCTGGCCATGCGCGGACCGGGCGAGTTTTTCGGCACGCGGCAGGCTGGGCTGCCGGAGTTTCGCGTGGCAAGCCTGGTGCGCGACCGCAAATGGCTCGAGATTGCCAAACAGGAGGCGGAGCGCTTCGTTGCCGGTCCTGGGCCAGAGGTCACGGCGGAGGAACGGGCGCACGTACGAGCGCAACTCAAGCAATCCTGGCAACGCCGGTACGGGTTGGTCGAAGTGGGTTAGAGATTCCTTAGAAACAGTTGCCGGCGGAAGGCGAAGTGCTTAAACCGCGCCCGAAGAGCTGAACATGCTGCTCATCTCGGCGGGAAAGGTTTGAATCTCCAAGTCGATGCTGGCGATCTCCGCGCCGCAGTCGCGCTGCTGGCTGCGCGTGCATTGGCAGAGCTCGGTAAAGCGAATGTGACCGCTCTGGCTCAGTTCCAGGCCAGCCGCGATCAACACGCTATAAATGTCGACGCAAGCCTGGCGCTCGAACTCAAAGAGCATATTCACCGTGCCGGTGTCGCTGGCGCCTCGACTCAGAACCCAACCGCCGCAGCCTAGAATGGCGCCGGTAAGGGACTGAACCAGACGGGAGGGTTCCTCAGCGGAAACCGCCTTCATTTGCATAGCCCACGGAATAGTGGCACCATGCTCTCGATTCTGTTCCTGTAGGTTCCGCATCACATGGCTATTATCGGAGCTGATGTTGCATGGATGAACTTTGTTGCGGAGTCGAACGCGCTTGACCGCCTTTGACACAGCCCTTCTTGTAGAAAGTACCCGGTGGTAATTGGATGGGGTCGATATTGTAAATTAAGACGACCGTTAGCCTGTAAGGTTAGCCAAAAAACTTTGTGGCGGCCTATGATAAAAAGAGATAAATGGTTGTCGGCTCCGGAATCGATTTGGTTGAAATCGGGCGCATCCAGCACTCCATGGACCGATACGGGAGGCGCTTTCTCGATCGTGTTTTTTGTTGCGATGAGCAGGCCTACTGCCGGCGCAAGCGCAATGCGGCGGAGAGTTTTGCCGCCCGCTTTGCCGCCAAGGAAGCCGCGGCTAAAGCGCTGGGCACCGGCATCAGCTACGGCGTGAGCTGGCGGGAGATTGAAGTGGTGCGCGAGCCCAGCGGCCGGCCCACTCTGCTTCTCCACGGCCGGGCCGCCGAAATTGCCGCGCGACTGGGCGCGACGCACGCCGCACTCTCGCTGCCTCACGGCCGAGAAACGGCGATGGCCAGCGTCCTGCTTGAAGACGAGCGGTAATTTCGCCGATTCTGTTATTCTCAAGGCGTTAACCAGCGCAGTGCTAGAGGAGAAATGTGCCAAGCCACAAAGAGATTCAGTGGGCTCAGTTGAAGGTCGGGGCGCTCATTCTTGGCGCCATCGCAGTGCTGGTTGTTCTGGTTTTTTTCATGACCTCGTCGTCGGGCGGCTTCTTGGCCCGCAAGATCGTCATGCGCTCGTACTTTCCTAACGCCGGCGGCCTCAAAGATGGCGCGCCGGTAACGCTAAACGGCGTCACCATCGGCAACGTGATCCGCATTCGCGTGGTTCCGGAGCGGAACCCTTCTCCGGTCGAAATCACCATGCGCGTGAGCGAGAAGTATATCTCCTCGCTGCATACCGATTCGACCGCCGCGATTGCACAGGCCGGCGTGCTCGGCGACAGCTACATCGACATCGATTCCATCCAGGCCTCGGGGCCGCCAGTCTCCAACAATATCGAGCTGCGCGTCTCCGGTTCGCCTACCATTCAGGATGTGATCAGCGGCAGCAGAGGCTCGCTCGACGAGATCAACAAGCTCATCGGCAAAATCGATGTGCTGGTCGACACGCTCAACTCGCAGCGCGGCACCGTCGGCAAGCTGCTCAACGATCCGGCGCTGGCCCAAAAGATCGTATCGATCGCCAACAATCTGCAGACCGTCACCGGCGCCATCGCCAATGGCAAAGGCACCATGGGTGCGCTGGTCAATGACAAAACCCTCTACACCAAGCTGAACTCGGCCACCGACCATCTTAACTCGATCGCCACCGATCTTGACGCCGGCAAAGGCACCGCCGGCAAGCTGCTCAAAGACGAAACGCTTTATAACAACCTGAATGCCTCTGCCGCCAACCTGAATCAATTGACCTCGCAGATCAACGCTGGCCACGGCACCCTGGGCAAGTTGGCCAAAGACCCGGCCTTCGCGCAAAAGCTCGACGACACGGTGAGCAACCTCGACGGCATTCTGAAGAGCATCAACGAAGGCCAGGGCACGATGGGCCAACTGGTGCAGAATCGCGCGCTCTACGACCATCTGGACCAGAGCGCCGATCAGGCACAGCAGTTGATTAAAGGCATCCGCGAAGATCCGAAGAAGTATCTGGTGATCCGGCTCAAGATCTTTTAGGATCGATTTCTGTTGGTGTAGCGTTCCCCGCGCATCAAGGCGCGACTTTGCGCCGCCTTAAACGGCGCGCAAACAGATCATCATGGCCTTTAGAGCGCCTCTTCGCCTTTCGTGCAATTCAAGCGCCGCCCTCACCTTCTTTTTCGCGATCCTCTTATTCTCTTCTTGACAACTCCAAGAGCATTTTCGCAAAACTTATATATCCGCATACGAAAAGTTGTATTGAGATTTTTCGCTTTCTCATTATGCAACCCTTCATGCCGCGAGAGAGAGGATTCATGAAACCGGAGCACAAAGTCCTATTCACGCCGATAAAAATCGGCAGTCTGGAAATCAAAAATCGGTTTGTGCTGGCCCCCATGGGACCAGCTGGACTGTGTAGCAGCGATGGCACCTATAACTATCGCGGCGTGGAATTCTATGTGGCGCGCGCCAAAGGCGGAACGGGGCTGATCATGACCGGCGTCACCAAGGTGGAAAACGAAATTGAAAAGTTTGCGCTGCCGATGATGCCCTGCCCGACGCTCAACCCAGGCAACTTCATCCGCACCTCCAAGCTGATGACCGAACGCGTTCACGCCTACGACGCAAAGATTTTTCTGCAATTATCCGCCGGCTTCGGCCGAGTCGCCATGCCGTCGGCCTCTTCGTCCGCGCCCATTGCCCCCTCCGCCATTCCTCATCGCTGGCTCGACGATGTTATCTGCCGCCCGTTAACCATTGAAGAAATCAAGACCTACATCCGCAAGTTCGCCGACTCGGCCGAAATTACCCAGCGCGCCGGCTTCGATGGCATCGAGGTCCACGCCGTCCATGAAGGCTACCTCCTCGACCAATTCGCCATTGCTATGTTCAACCAACGCACCGATGAGTACGGCGGCAGCCTGGAAAATCGCTTGCGCTTTGCCTGTGAGATCGTCCAGGCCATTAAACAGCGCTGCGGCAAAAACTACCCGGTCTCTCTGCGCTTCTCCATCAAGAGCTTTATCAAGGATTGGCGACAAGGCGCTCTGCCCGGAGAGGCATTCGAGGAAAAGGGCCGCGACATCGAAGAAGGCATTGAAGCGGCTAAGATTCTTGAAAAGGCCGGTTATGACGCCTTTAATGGCGATGTTGGCACCTATGACAGTTGGTACTGGAACCATCCGCCGATGTACCAGGCAAAGGGTCTCTATCTTCCTTACAACCAGATTCTGAAAAAGGCTCTGAAGGTTCCCGTCATTACCGCCGGGCGCATGGATAATCCCGACCTCGCAGCCAAGGCGATCGAATCTCGGCAGACCGATATGATTGGCCTGGCGCGCCCGCTGATGGCCGATCCCGATCTTCCACTCAAGGTTTTTGTCGGCAAAAGCGAACGTGTTCGCCCGTGCCTCTCCTGTCAGGAAGGCTGCATGGGACGGCTCGAGCGCTTTGGACAAATTTCCTGCGCGGTAAATCCGAACTGCGGACGCGAAGCGGATTATCCCCTTACGCCCACCGCAACGCCACGCAAGGTGATGGTGGTTGGAGCAGGCATTGCCGGTCTGGAAGCGAGCCGCGTGGCCAAGCTGCGCGGGCATCGGGTTACGCTGTACGAGCAAAGCGACCGCATCGGCGGCGTTGTGAATGCCGGTGGCGTACCCGACTTCAAGGAAGACGATCTGGCGCTTCTCCGCTGGTACGAGCGGGAACTCCGCGAGCTCAAGGTCGAAATCAAGCTCAACTCCACCGTGACCAGAGAGATTATCGAAAAAGAAAATCCCGATGCGCTGATCGTTGCAACCGGCTCCAAGCCGAAGCGTTTCAAAATCGGCGATGCAAAAAATGTATACACCGCCGAAGAGGTCTTGCTGAAACGCGAGGAGCCCGGCCAGAAGTGCATTGTCATCGGCGCGGGCTTGGTGGGATGCGAAACCGCGCTTTGGCTCAAAAATGCCGGCAAAGAGGTAACGCTCGTCGAATTGGCCCCGAAAATCCTTTCCCTGGCCGGACCGTTGTGCGATGCCAATGTTGAGATGCTGGTCGATCTTCTGAAATTCAAGAAGATTCCCATCTACACGGAAGCCAGCGTTTCCAAGCCAGTTTCTGGAGGATTCGCCGTTTCTTACCAGGGCAAAGAGATCACGATTCAAGCCGATTCCGCAATTCTGGCGGTAGGATACGCTTCCGATCGGAATCTCTATGAGGAAGTCCGCGCCGACGGCAGAGAGGTTTACTTGCTAGGAGACGCCCGAAAAGTACAAAACATCATGTACGCCGTCTGGGATGCGTACGAAGTGGCGCGCACCCTGTAAATGCCGCATAAAAACAGCGAGCGTTCTCCCCAACGAGAGAACGCCCGCACAACTTCGCGGCAAGTCTCGGTTTATTTCACCACCAGATTCACGGCGCGGCCCGGCACCACGATCACCTTGACGATTCGCTTGCCAGCCGAGCGGGCGCGTACCTTTTCGTCGGCCTGCGCGGCGGCTTCCATCGTTTTGGCGTCGGCGTCGGCGGCTACGCGGAGCACCGAAACCAGCTTGCCGTTGATCTGCACCGGAATCTCGATTTCGTCTTCCTTGGCCAGATCGGGATCACTCACGGGCCAGGGCGCGCGCAGAATAGAGCTCTTCTCGCCCAACTGCTCCCATAACTCGGCGGCCAAAAACGGCGCGAAGGGCTGAAGCAGCAGCGTCAGAGTCCGGAAAAGCTCGCGGACAACCGGCGCGGGAACCTCGCCCGAGGCCAGTTGCGCGTCGGCATCCAGCATTGCGTTGACCAGCTCCATAATCGCCGCCACGCAGGTGTTGAAGTGCCAACGGCCCTCGAAGTCGAGCGTGATTTTAGCGATGGTCTGGTGCAGTTTGCGGCGTAGCGCGGTGGCGCGTTGGCCGGCGTTGGCCGGGATCGGCGCACCGGCTGCCGAACGGGCGACGGGCATATATTTTTCCGCCAGCCGCCAGACGCGGCCCAAAAAGCGGCTGACGCCGGCGACGCCGTCTTCCTGCCAGTCCAGATCGCGGTCCGGCGGCGCGGCAAACAGAGCGTACATGCGCGTGGCGTCGGCGCCGTAGCGGGCCACCATGTCGTCGGGCGAAACCACGTTGCCCTTCGACTTGGACATCTTCGAGCCGTCTTTGAGGACCATGCCCTGGGTGAAGAGCCGCTCGGCCGGCTCGTCGTTTTTGATCAGCCCCAGGTCGCGCATCACTTTCGTCCAGAAGCGCGAGTAGATCAGGTGCAAAATCGCGTGCTCCACGCCGCCAATGTATTGGTCGATGGGAAACCAGTATTGTGCTACGGCTGGATGGAACGGCTCGCGGCTATTTTTTGCGTCTGTATAGCGGTAGAAGTACCAGCTCGAATCGANNACGAAGGTGTCCATGGTGTCGGTTTCGCGGCGCGCCGCGCCTCCGCACTTAGGGCACGTCGTATTCACAAACGATGGCACGCGACCGAGCGGCGAGCCGCCCTGCTGCGTGATCTCGATCTGCTCGGGCAGAATCACCGGCAACTGATCGTCGGGCACCTGCACCAGCCCGCACTTCGGGCAGTTGATCATCGGGATCGGAGTGCCCCAATAACGCTGGCGGCTTACGCCCCAATCCTTCAAGCGATAGATGACCTTTGCCTCGCCGAACTTCTTGCTGGCGGCAAGCTCTTGCAACTTCTTTTGCGCTGCCTCGCAGCTTAAGCCGTCAATCAGAGGATCGGAGTTGATGATAGTTCCCTCTTCAGAGCAGAAGGGGAGCTTCGCGGTCTCTTCGGTTTCGACGACGGGCTTGATGACCTGCTTGACGGGAATTCCATACTTGGTGGCGAACTCGAAGTCGCGCTCGTCGTGCGCCGGCACGCTCATGATCGCGCCCGTGCCGTAATCCATCAGGATGTAGTTGGCCACCCAGATGGGCACGCGCTCGCCGTTGTAGGGATTGGTGGCGTAGTGCCCGGTAAAAAATCCTTCCTTATCGATCGCGCTCAGATCGCCAGCTTCCTTGGCTTTTTTCTGCTGTTCAAGCAGCGCATCAACTTTTGCTTTTAACTCAGCATCGGCAGAGCAGAAAGCCTTCACCATCGGATGCTCGGGAGCCAACTGCACGCTGGTCGCGCCAAAGATCGTATCGACGCGCGTGGTAAAGACGCGAATGCGCTGTTTTTGCTTTTCCGTTCCCTGCTCCCTAGTCCCTAGTCCCTG
>PMHC01000103.1 GCA_003156495.1 Acidobacteriaceae bacterium | reverse complement strand
ACCATGGCCGGCATGGGCCACGCGGTGATGGGGACGGCGGTGCGCTCGGGCGCGAACCGGGCGGTGGAAGCGGCGCAGGCGGCGATGGCCTCTCCTCTGCTGGAGGCCGGAGCGATTGACGGAGCGCGGGGTATTTTGATCAACATTACGGGATCGAGTTCGCTGAAGCTTTCCGAGGTGAATGAGGCTTCGTCGCTGATTCAGTCGGCCGCGCACGAGGACGCCAACATCATTTTTGGCGCGGTGCTCGACGAGAAGATGGGCGACGAGATCAAGATCACCGTGATCGCGACCGGCTTCCGCAACCAGATGCCGGAGCGGCGGGCGCGCATGTTGAGCGTCGACGAAGAAACGCCGGAGGGCACGGTTCCCGTGGTGACAGCCGACAACTGGCTGCGCGAGCAGGCCGAGCCCGAAGTTGAGCCGGAGCCAGAGGTTGAACCGCCCGCGCCCCGCACTCGATTCTTGAGCGAAGACGAGGAGGAGGAAGAGGCGAAGAAGGATCAGCTATTTTTTGCCGCTTCTGCGTCTGGCGTGACGACGACGGTGACCGTGGCGACGACGCAAACGGCCGAAGAGGCCGATCGCGCGATCGAGTTCAGTGCAGAGGCGCAAACGCCCGCTGTACAGAGCGAGAGTTCAGCCGAAGCGGTTGACGAGGAACCCGCGATTCACCAGGAGCCGGCCAGGGATTATGCCGCCGACTTCATCGAGGTTCCGCGGGGCGACACTGAGCCGGAAACGCCGGCAGCGCCGTCGCTGTTTCCCGAGTCGAACGGCGAGCCGGAACGGGATCTGGATGTGCCCACGTTTTTGCGCCGGCTCAAATTCTAGAGCCGGCGGTGGTTTGCGCGCGATGAGTTTTTTTTAAGAGCAGGCACAAGAGTGTATCGAAATAAAACAAAGCATGGGGTCCAAAACGGACATGATTGCCGTTATAGTGTGCGAAAGCGTAAGAAACCCGTGGTCGTGCTGTGATGGCGGCGAGACCGGAGTTCGCAAGGCGGGTTATTGTAGAAATAAGAGAACGTTCATCGCGGCAGCTTCCGCGGATGGGCGCGAGGGGCCAGCAACAGATTGCAGCCGAGCGAGCAGCCGATAAATAGATAGGGCGCGGCATCGGAGTGGAGCGAGAGGTGCGGAGCCCAGAGGGCAAACGCGTGGCAGAAAATCCAAAGATGAAAGGGTGTTGCTGGATGAAATTATCCCGCGTCATTTCCATCGGATCGATCTCGATACTCTTCGGCGTTGCCGTGGCGGCTGCGGCGGCGTTGAATGCTCCGCAAGCGGCTCTTCAGCGCGCGAAATCCAATCTTCGCTTTGTTACTGCGCATCGGGCCGCGCATCATGGGGCGGTCTCGCATGGGGCCAAGGCGGCGGGCAAGGCTTCTAGCGCCGCGTCTTCTGCGCGCCATTCCAGAACTCGCGCAGCGGCTGGAACACACGCTTCGGCCGGCCGGAGCGCGCGGGGTGCAAGGGGCGCACGCACGCGCCGCGTCTCGGTCAGTCTCCGTCATCGTTATTTCGAGCGTTTTACGGCGAGTTCATTTGTCGCGAACGGATCGGTGGGCACCGGCGATCTGACTGCCGGCGAAGATCCGATTGTTCGTCAGGCGGCGATTGACGCCCTGGGCGACATGAACGGCACCGCCGTGGTGATCGATCCGGCGAATGGCCGTATTCTGGCGATGGTCAACCAAAAGCTGGCGCTTTCGCCCGGCGCCGAACCCTGCTCGACGATCAAGTTGACGGTGGCGCTGGCCGCGCTTTCAGAAGGGCTGGTTACGAACGAAACGCCGGTGCAGTTGCCGGGCTTCCGCATGAACATGACCCAGGCGATCGCCAAGAGCAACAACCTTTACTTTGAGGCGCTGGGCCGCGAGCTGGGTTTTGAGCGCGTGCGCCACTACGCCAATCAATTTGGACTGGGCGAGCTGGCCGGCTACAACATTGCCGGCGAGCATTTGGGCGTTTATCCCGACGAACCGATTCCTAATTCGCAGGGCGGCGTGGCACGGATGTGCAGCTTTGGGCAAGGGGTTTCACTGACGCCGTTGCAGTTGGGCGCGTTTGTGGCCGCGATCGCCAACGGTGGCACGCTTTACTATTTGCAGCATCCGACGACGCCGCAAGAAGCTGCTTTGTTGCAGCCGAAGGTGAAACGCACGCTCGACATCGCCAAGTACGTTCCGCAACTTGAAGACGGCATGGCCGGAGCGGTGGAGTACGGAACCGCGCGACGGCTGCGGGCTAACTTTCGCGCGCTGCCGGTTTTTGGCAAGACGGGAACCTGTTCGGACAACGGCACGCGCTTTGGATGGTTCGCTTCTTATTCGACTTCGCCGCAGGGCAGTTTGGTGACGGTCTTCTTTTTGGAAGGAGGACGGCCGACCTTCGGTCCGCGCGCCGCCGAGTTGACCGGCGAGTTCTACAAAAATCTTTGGGAGCGTAATTACTTTGCCACTCGCGGCCAGCGCGCGGATAACGCGCCCGCTGTTTCCGTCTTTCCACCGCAGGCCAAGACCGGGGCCACGCAGGCCGAAGAACAGTAACCGCGCATTTCCGTCGATTTTTAGGAGCCGCCTTCGGGCGGCTCTGTTGTGTCATAGTGGAATGTCATGAAATTCCGGGCGGAAGTTTTCGATCAGATCCAGTGGCTATTCAAGGCCAACGGTTTTAACGATCATCAATTGCATTGCCTTCTCCGCTTTGAGCGCGGCCTCGATCTGGCGCTTCTGCGGCAGGCCGTCGCGGCTTCGATCGCGGCGGTTCCTATTCTCTGCTCCCGCTACGTGCCGGGCGCAAATCCCTGTTGGGAGAGCATCGATCCAAGGGCCTGTGGACAGGCCTTTGCCGTAGCCCAAACTGTGGCGGAGCTGGAGCAGTTCCTCGTCTCTCCGGTCGATGAAAGCCTCGGTCCGCAACTCCGCGTTTGCGCGCTTGCCGCGCAAAACTTTGCTCTCGCCTTCAAGATGAATCACATGGTCTGCGACGCGGTGGGCTTCAAACAATACCTCTACCTGCTGTGTGAAAGCTACTCCGGTCTGGCGCGCGACCCGCGGTATCATCCCGCGACCGTTGCTGGTGATCGTAGCTTCGATGGCGTACTCGCCAATTTCAGCTTGGGTGCCAAATTGCGGTCATTGTTCCTGTCGAGCGAGCGAGACAATCTCGCCGGAGAAATTCAGTTTCCATTTTCGTCCGGTGGCTCAACGCAGCCTTTTTTCCTGACGCGCGCGTTGTGCCCGGAAAAGGTTGTTGCGCTAAAAAATCTCGGCAGGCAGCGCGGGGCAACGCTCAACGATGTCCTCCTCGCCGCCTTCTATCGCGGTTTGTTTCGGCAGTTGAATCTACCGCCGGGCGGCGTGCTGCAGTTGCCCATCATGGTGGATATGCGCCGCTATCTCGGCGTCGGCGCCAATTGTTCCTCGCTGACGAATCTCTCCTCGCGCGTGAACACCGAGCTCGAGTTTCGTCCCGGCGAGCCGTTTAGCGGCACCGTATCCCGTGTTAAGGCCGTTATGGACGAGAGGAAAAAGAATCATCTCGGCATCGACAGTTTTGTTCAACTGGCGCTGCTTTACCGGTTCTTCGGGGGCCGCATCGCCCGCCGTCTGTTGCGGCGAAAGATGAATAATCCATACCTCTGCATGACCAACCTCGGCATTCTCGATGCGGCTCGGCTCGGCTTCGGGGGGCAGGCGCCGCTGGAGGCATGGATGTGCGGCTCGCTCAAATACAGGCCATATCTCCAACTTGCCGTTAGCATCTACGCCGGAGTGATGACCTTGAACGTCAATTTGGCAGGCAGCGCAGAGGATCGAAATAGGATGCAAGCGCTCCTCGATGCGGTAGGCGAGGAGTTGTCGGCCGCCGCGTGCGCGGAAATTTCCGCTTGACCGGAACCGAATCGGCGCTTCGCGGCATCCAAACAAACAGGAGCGCATTTTTGATGCCTGCACTGCCGCGGTCATCCAGGTGTACTCCATCATTTCTCGCGGGGCCGGCACTCGATGGAACTACCGACGCNNCCACGCCGGTGCTGCTGGCCGCAGGCGCGCTCTCGGCCGATGGTTCGCTCAGTCTGCCGTTCTCGCTGGCTTCGGGGCTTGCCGCCGCGCTTGCCGCCGATAGTGTCTGGTTCTATTTAGGCCGCCGCTTCGGCCAAAGCGTTCTGCGCCTGCTCTGCAAACTTTCTTTCGAGGCTACCACCTGCGTTCGCCGCACCCGCAACTCCTACGGCCGGCGCCGCGGCCTCATGCTTCTCTTCGCCAAATTCGTTCCCGGACTTTCCACGCTGGCCCCGCCCGTGGCCGGGCAAAGCGGAATGGCCTTCGCCTCCTTTTTGTTCTACGACGGCCTTGGCTCCGTGCTGTGGGTCGGCTCGATGCTGGTTGGCGGCCGCTGCTTCGCCGGCTTGCTGGAGCGCAATCCCCATCTCTTCGATTGGGTTGGGCGCTTTTCCGGCGCGTTGCTCGTGTCGGGCATCGTGGGATTCTTCCTGGTGCGGTTGTGGCGGAGGCAGCGCGCACTTAGAAAGCTCGCTGCTTCGCGGCTCGATCCCGAGGAGCTGAAGCAATGGCTCGATTCCGGCGAAGATGTTTATATCGTCGATTTGCGCCATCCGCTCGAAGTCGCGCCCGAGCCCTTTACGCTGCCCGGCGCGCGGCTGGTTTCGCCCGAAGTTTTGACCGAA
>PMHC01000093.1 GCA_003156495.1 Acidobacteriaceae bacterium | reverse complement strand
CCTCCAGCGTATTCTTGCCGCCCACCTCGACCAGCACTTCTTCGGCTGAAATCGGCTTGGCATCGGCATCGCCCTCAATCTGCCCCTTGTAGCTGATCTGGGCCCAGTCGCCGTCGGCGAGCGGACGATCTTCCTCAACCGGCTCGATGATGGCGCGGGAATCGCGCAGTTGCTCAAGCTCCTGCTTGAACTCCTCCTCGGTCACCTCGGCCGAAGACTTGGCTGCGGTCACGTCCTTGTAGCCGTCGATGGCAAACTCAGGAATGAACTCGAAGGCCGCCTTTACATGCAGTGACGCGCCCTCTTCGAGAGAAAGCTCAGTTACCTGCGGCTGGCCCACCGGGCGCAGCTTCAACTCGTTGACCGCTTGGGTAAAGCGTTCGGGCAGCAGCGTATCGAGAACCTCTTTGCGGATCTCGGCGGCAAAGCGGCGGCGAACCACCGTCTCGGGAACCTTGCCGGGCCTGAAGCCGGGGATGCGCGCGTACTTGCGATACTGGCCAGCAGCCTTGCTCCAGCTCTTGGCAACTTCTTCGGGGGGAACGTCGATCGTCAGCTCGCGCGTGCATTCCGGGTTCAGCACCGGACCGTGCGCGTGGTTGTGTTCATGCTCGGCGTGATCGTGATCGTGGTGCGTTTCCGCCGTTTCGGGATTGCTGTTTTCGAGGGGGGTGCTTGAACTCAACGTTTTACCTTCCAGGCGCATGCGCCAATGAGACTCGCAGCCGCGGGTTGCCGCTAAAGGCAATAGAAACCCCTTGGCCGGTGAAATACCTAATCTATGGTACGGGTGGCCAGGGTCAGGGGTCAAACCTGCGGAGCCGGGGGCACCGTAATCGACACGTTACTGTTCCTCGGGCCGGGCCTTACGAACGTAAGGGAGAAAGCGGGAGTGGGCGGCGCCGAAGCGGGCAAAGTTCTGGCGAGCCTCGTCGAGACTCAACTGTCCATTGACCGTAAACCGCGCCGTAAAAGCATCGGCATCTCCCTGGCCATCGTCCTCCCACCAGCAAACCGGGCACAAAGCCATGGAATCGGGCGAGGCGAGCGTTTTGCGGCCGCAGCAGGGGCAGCGATACCGGGTTTCCGTAACAGGGCCCACATGATTGGGACGGCAAAACCGTCGGGGAGGTTTACATACGCGTATATTCGTCCCTGCTGAAAAATTATTTCCCACGAGGCAGATCCGCTGCCGCGCCGGCGTTTGCCGGCATGGGAGCGCGCAATCAGCGCCGGTCCATTTTGTGCACAACGCCGGCGAAGCACGCAAATTCACCTCTCGGCAAAGAGGGAATCGCCGATTAACAGCTTGAAGAGGGGTGGATTGAATCCCGATGGAAAATGCTATTGCACGAGACGCCCGGAAGATCGACGGAGCGATCGTTTTTCCGTCGCTGATTGAATTCACTGCCGAAGCAACGATTCTTAGCGCCAACCAAGCCTTTCTCAACCTGATGGCGTGCACGCTCGAAGAGATTAAAGGCAAAAGCCACGCGGTCTTTTACGAAGACTCCGATCGCAACGGCGCGAAGCTCACCCCCTTGTGGACCGATATCGCTCGCGGAGAACCGCATTTCGGCGAGTACCGCAGAGTTACGCCCAAAGGCAAACCGATCTGGCTGGCCGAAACCTACAGCCCGGTCATCGACGAAAATGGGCGCGTGCTTCGCGTACTCGCGGTGGTAATCGATATCACCGAGCGCAAGCTCTCGGAGATGAACTATGCCGGTCAAATCGAAGCCATCAAGCGGTCGCAGCCGGTAAGCGAATACGACATGCAGGGCACAATTCTCGATGTGAACGAAAACTTCGAGAACTTGCTCGGCTACAATCGCGCGGAGCTAATCGGAAAGCACGTGAGCATCTTTGTCAATGCCGCCACCCGCGAAAGCTCCGCGTATAAAGCGGCATTGAGAACGCTTTGGGAGAAGCTGAGCCGCGGCGAGTTCTGCAAGGGCGAAGCCTGCCGCGAGACCAAGCAGGGCAACCGAATCTGGATCGAGTATTCCTACAATCCCATCTTCGACCTGAAGGGGAAACCCTTCAAAGTGGTCAACTACTTCTCGAACATCACCGAGAGAGTAGAGGCAAGCCAGGAGGCGGCACACATCGCCGAATCTCTATCGGGCGTGGCCGCCGAGCTGACGACAACCAGCCGAAACACGCACCAGACGGTAAGCAAGCTGAGCACTTCCAGCGCCGAAATTGGCAAGGTCGTAGACCTGATTTCCAAAGTCGCGCAGCAGACCAACCTGTTGGCATTGAATGCCGCCATCGAAGCCGCCCGCGCCGGAGAGGCGGGCAAAGGCTTTGCCGTGGTGGCTACCGAAGTGAAGGAACTGGCCAAGCAGACGGCCGGCGCCACCAGCGAGATCATCCGCAAGATCGCCGCAACGCAGAAAGACACCACCGAGGCGGTTCAGGCCATCGGCCATATCGGTGACGCCGTAAATCAGGTCAATCAAATCGCCGCCGCGGTAACAAGCGTGTACAAACGCCGCAGCGCCTAAGCGCGCAGCCGTGCGCCAGCCCCTAGGTTTCTGACCGCTTCAATTTACCCTATGATTGAGGGTGCCCTTCGATAAGGACAAAGGCCAGATCCCGATTTTGGAACCGGGGAAAGCACGAACTCAAGGAACTCCCTCATCCGGTCAAAGGCCCAGCCGCGCCGTTTACTTAGTGCCTTTTTCTGAGGCGGAAGCGATTTTGGCCTCGGCCTCTGCCTCGATGCGCAACGCTTCATTGTAGGCCGCTTCACTTTCGCCGGCCTCGTTCCAAAGCTGCTGGCCGTGCTCGAGCTGCTGTTTGGCGCGCTCCACGTCAATCTCCTCGGGCTTGAGCGCGTCGTTGGCCAGAATCGTGACGCGATTGGGTAGCACCTCGGCAAATCCCCAACTGACGTTATAGCGAATCAACGTTTCAGGCCCGTCCGGGCCGCCATGCAGCGTAACATCGCCGGCGCCAAGTTCGGCCATCAGCGGCGCATGTCCATAAAGCACCTGCAAGTAGCCGGATTTCGAAGGCAGTTCGACGGTCGTAACGTCGCCATCGAAAAGAGTACGCTCGGGGGTGACAAAGCGAACGCGGATCGAATTGGATGATTCTTCAGCCATGACTTACAAGCTCCTAGCTTTCAGCTTCTAGCCTCTAGCTAAAAGCTAGAAGCTAGAGGCTAAAGGCTGTTCTTACGCTGTCGCCTTCATCTGCTCGGCCTTGGCCAGCACATCCTCGATCGAACCCTGCAGGTGGAATGCCTGCTCGGGAACATCGTCGTACTTGCCTTCGAGAATGCCCTTGAAGCTGCGCACCGTATCGGCAATCTTGACGTACTTGCCGGGAATGCCGGTGAACTGC
>PMHC01000171.1 GCA_003156495.1 Acidobacteriaceae bacterium | reverse complement strand
CATTGGCTGCTGGAGCACCACGCGGAGCTGCGCAAACTATTGAAGCGGCCGCTGGTGCGCAGGCTCTACGACGAGATGGAAGGCAATCCGCTGGTGCGCGCGCCGAAGGGTTTTCCCGCCGAGCATCCAGGGATGGATCTGATTCGTTGCCGGCAGTGGGGACTTTCGGCCGCGTTGCCGGCCAAGGCCGCGCTTGAAAAAAATATTGCCGAGGTGGCGATCCGCTACTTTAAAGCTGCCGCGCCGGTGGTTGATGCGCTGAACAGGCCGCTGATCGAGGCCTTCGCGCCCAAGCGCAAAATCTTTTTTGGGTTGCGATAGAGCCGTGCGCTCGATTGCCGTTGAGCAAGAACCGCGCTGATCAAGAATCCAAAAATCGAGGCGGCGCTGTTTTTTTTGCATGATCGGCAAACCGGCTTTTCAACGTGACTTTAGCGCTAAAAAAATACAGATGCACGGTGTACGCGCAGGCTCGGCGGCATGTAGAATGAAGCGCTTTTACCTGCAGTAAACGGCGCTTTTGCAAGGGAGATTGGATGGATGGAACCGTGAAAAAACCGGCTAAAACCTGGAAAATTGGGCAAAAAAGGAGATAAAACAGCGTAATTGCCCAGAAAACCGAAGAAAATTGTGGAAATCGGTTGTTTTTCCATTGACTTTGAATGCCCGGAAGCCGCATTGTAACCAACGTCAGGGTTCTTCGTAACCGCATGAATCAAGGGGTTCCGCGCATTTGAAGTTTCGGTCGACCTCCCCCCATGCGGCGAGTAATATGGCGGAAGCCCGGCAACACAGGCGGCCCCGAGGGCTAGCCCAAGAAGGAGAACAGTACATCATGGCAACTGGATTGACCAAAACAGCACTGACTCGGCTGCTGGCCGAGAAGCTGGAACTGACCAACAAGCAGGTCGCGGCATTTCTTGACCTGCTGGCGGAGACCGCCATCAAAGAGACCAAGAAGAACGGTGTCTTCGTGATTCCCGGTATCGGCCGTTTGGTGAAAGCGGAGCGCAAGGCCCGCATTGGTCGCAACCCGCAGACTGGCGAAGCGATCAAGATCAAGGCCAAGACCGTGGTGAAGTTCCGCGTGGCCAAGGCTGCCAAGGACGTCATCGCTCCGACCAGGAAGTAACTCTCCGGACTGGAGAAAAGCACGCGGTAAAGGGGAGAGCCTGAGGGCTCTCCCCTTTGCTATTTCAGGGTGCGGACGGTTGCGCCTTCGGGGATGGTGACCTCGAATTGGCTGGCGGGCAGATCGACATTTTTTTCGACGCGGACGACTTCGAGCACGATTTGAATGCCTTCTTGCGGGCGCTTGATGGTGACGCGGGAGGGATATTTGCCGGCGGTGTAATCGGCATAGTTGCTGTAGACGATCTGCGTTTCGAGGTTGCCCTCGTTGTCATAGACGTCTTGGCCGTAGGGCAGCAGATCGTCGCGGTGGAAGGTGATAACGCGCACGGGCAGCTTTTCATGGCCGGACTTGGGACGCATGACGCTGAGCGTGTATTCGGGCTCGGCGAAAAGGTGCTTCTTCTGCTCGTCCTCGACCATCTCGGTGTCGCTTGCCACCATGAACTCGTTGTCGGGTTCGAGGCCGCGCACGACCAGCGCGTCGAGGAAGAAGCCGGGGCGCAGGTTTTCCCACTGCTTGGTCGATTTTTCGATTACCGTATTCGAGCCTTCGATGACCAGATCTTTCAAGGGCATAACCAGCTTGAAGTGGCTGCCGTTGCTGGCCATATCGAAGATTTTTTTGCCGAAGTAGGTGCCGGCGACGCGCAGTTCGTTGGGCTTGCGCATGAGGATGTAGCCGCGGCAGGAGGGGTAGTCCTTTTCAATGCCTTGCGAGGATTTGGTTTCAGTGGCGTAGATTTCAACGGTGGCGGTGAGCGTATTAAGCTCTGTCCAGCGCTGGTTGAGCAGATTGACCAGATCGTCTGCCGTGACCGTTTGCACGATCTGCGGCGCTTTGGGCACGGGTAGATGGCGCTTGACGGGAACCAGATAGGAACAGCCGGCCAGACACAGCGGACAGGCCAGAGCCGCGGCGCGAAGCAGCGGGCGCGAAAAGCTCATCGTTCACCCGCTTTCTTTTGCGCACGGCGGTAGGCGGCCACGTTGCGGTTGTGCTCGTCGAGGGTGCTGGCGAAGAGCGAATGCCCCTGTGCGTTGGTGCTGGCGGCCACAAAATAAAGATAATTGGTTTGGGCCGGGTGCAGGGCCGCTTTTAGCGAAGAAATTCCTGGATTGCCCACAGGGCCCGGCGGCAGGCCGGCGTGCAGATAGGTGTTGTAGGGAGTGTCGCGCGTCAGATCGCTCTGGTAGATCGCGCCTCGCCACCAGCCCTCGAGTTCTAGCCCGTAGATGACTGCCGGATCGGTATTGAGCGGCATTTTTTGCGCCATGCGGTTCTCAAAGACGCTCGCCACCAGCGGGCGATCGGCCGCGACGGCGGTTTCACGCTCGACCAAAGAAGCGATGGTGACCACGTGATGCACGTTTCTGCCCAGCTCCAGCGGTTCGGTTACCGCGCGGAAGCGCCGCACCATGACGGCAACCATCTGTGTCGCCGTGATTGTGGGCGGAAAACGGTAGGTGTCGGGGAAGAGATAACCTTCAAGACTTTGCGCACCGGGATCGAGATCGGCGATCAGTTTTGTCTGGCCGAGGGCCGCGTCTAAAAACTCCTGCTGCGTGCCCAGCCCGGCCTGCTCGGCGCGNNCTTGACCACGCGCAGCAGGTCGAAGGCGTAGCGGCTGCGCACGATGCCGTTTTTTTCGAGCTTGCGGCCGATCGAGACCGTCGACGAGCCGGGAGCGATGTTGACGTAGGTCTCCGTCGAGGGCCCGTAAGGGAATAGCAGCAGCCACGCCGCCGCGACTACAGCGGCCAGCAGCATGCAGAGCAAAATGAGGGTTGCACCGGAATGTTTATTTTTTCTGCTTCTCCGCCTGCGTCGCGCCATTCTGCTGATCGAAAACCTTCCATAAAAATTAGGACGGGGAAATGCCGCCGAGTATTGCCTACCTATTGATTGTACCGGGCGCAAATGAGGTTGCAGGGGTGCGGAACCCCTGGGGTCAACCCGCGGAATTTTTCTTGGTTCGAGCGGCTGAATGAAGAAATAATCCACGGAGCGCAGGCTATTGGCTGAGAGCTGCTTTCTAGACCAACTCCAGGCGGAGCTGGCGGCCAAGGGCTTGGGCGGCTTTGCGCAGGGTGTTTAAGGTGACGGCGTCATAGTCGGGATCGAGCAGACGGTCGAGCGCCGCTCGGCTGGTGTGCATTCGCCGCGCCATTTCGGCTTTGGAAAACTGTTTTTCTTTCATGGCCGCCGCCAACTGCCGCGCCAGAACGCGCTTGAGTGCCGCCGCGCTGACCTCTTCGTAGATGTTTTCCTCGCGCAGCCAACTGTCGAAGGTCGATCCGACATTACTCTTTTTCATACGCCCTCTCTTTTACGTTGAAGCGCCGTAGCCAATGAGCTAGTGTACCATTTTTGATGCACGGTGACGCAAATGATTTCGATAGCGGCATAGCGGCGGCGCAGGCTATAGGCTAGAAGCTGAAAGCTAGTGTCGTGACCGGAAGATTTTGATTTTGAGCGTTGTGGTTCCCAGGTCTCAAAANNAATCGAGAGCTGGGGCACCCAAGATGACATAAATTTAAACGGTCATGGCGCGCTAAAAGCTGAGAGCTGAGAGCTGACAGCTAGAAGCTAAACGCTAGGAGCTAAGAACTGACTCTTTCCGTGCAACCGCGCTATCTCGGCCTCGATGTGGGCAATCGCCGCATCGGGGTGGCCGTGTCGGACGAGCTGGGGTTGACGGCGCAGCCGGTGATGACTCTGGAGCGGAGACGGAGCCGGCGCGAGGATCTGCGGTCGCTCGGGCGGCTCTGCCGGCGATACGGCGTGGTGGGAATCGTGGTGGGCAACCCGATTCATCTGTCGGGCGAAGAGAGTCCGCAAGCGGAGAAGACTCGCGCCTTTGCCGCCGAGCTGGGCGAGCTGACCGGACTGCCGATTCATTTCTGGGACGAACGGCTAACCTCGCGCGAGGCGCACCAGATTCTGTATGAGGCCGGCCACGCCCGCCAGGAGCACCGCCGGGTGGTGGACCAGGTGGNNACCAGATTCTGTATGAGGCCGGGCGCGAGCGGCAAAGCCATCGCCAGGTGGTCGATCAGGTGGCGGCGACGCTGATTTTGCAGGAATTTATGGATGAGGCAGGGACTAAGGGCTAGGCGCTTAGGGACTAGGCCGCGCGGTGTGAGAACTTTAGGCCGCCTTAATTGACTGTCCTATAATATGAGGGTTGAGTAGGTCTATCTTTTAGCGGCGGGGGCGTTTCGCCTCTGGCCACGGGATTGTTGGGAATGCCCGAACATATCAAGCAAAAGCTGGAAGAAGAGATTCAGCGGCTCGAATACGAGCTCACGCATGAATTGCCTGCCGAGATCAAGAAAGCTCGGGCGATGGGCGATTTGTCTGAAAACGCCGAGTATCACATGGNNGAGAACGCCGAGTATCACATGGCCAAGCAGCGGCAGGAGTTCGTTAATGCCCGGCTGGGCCAGATGAAGAAGCGTATGGCGGAGCTGTCGCTGGTTAATATGGCCCATATTCCCAAGGACCGTGCTGGCTTCGGCTCGACGGTGGTGGTCTACGACACGACCAAGGATGTCGAGATCGAATACCACCTGGTGACCAGCGAAGAGTCCGATGTGTCGAAGGGACTGATCTCGACGACTTCGCCGATCGGCCGCGGGATTGTGGGCAAAAAGGTGGGCGATATTGCGACGGTCGTCACGCCCAACGGCAAGCGCGAGATGGAGATTCTGAAGCTGACGACGATCCACGACGAGGCCGGTGAAGACGGCGCCGATCTGACGTTATAAGAAAGTACGAGCTGCCAGCCGTTAGCCTCCGGCTTGCAGCTTTTTCGTGTGCCGCGGCAATGACTGATTTGGGCGGGGCTAAGAGCCGGAAATTAAGAGCCGGAAATTGGGAGCTAGAAGCTGAGTATGACCTGGACAAGCGCATTTGGACGTGCCTGTGGATGGCTGTTGGACCGCATCGTTCACGGGCTGTCGCTGACCCGCATTTCGCCCAACGCGCTGACCTTTATCGGACTGGTGATCAACATTGTGGCCGCGTTTTTGTTTGGCCACGCCAACGCCTCCAACGGCGACCGCATGTTTCTTTACGCCGGCATGGTGATCTTCGGCGCAGGCATCTTCGACATGGTGGACGGACGTGTGGCGCGTCGTACGCACACGGTTACGGTCTTCGGCTCCTTTTTCGATTCGGTAATCGACCGCTACTCCGACGTGGTGCTGTTCTTCGGATTGCTGGTTTATTACGGCCGCATCAACCGCTTTCGGTATGTGGTGCTGGTTGCTTTTGTGATGGTGACCTCGCTGATGGTCAGCTACACGCGCGCTCGCGCCGAGTCGCTGATTGGCCAATGCAAGGTGGGCTTTATGGAACGGCCCGAGCGGATTGTGCTGGTGCTGCTGGGCGCGCTCTTCAATCATTGGGGCGTGATGGCGCCGGTGCTTTGGGTGCTGGCCGTGCTGTCGACGATCACCGTGATTCACCGCGTCGTGTATACCTACCGAAATACCAAACATCTGGCGCCGATTGGCTAAGCGCGGCCGCTTCTGATGGCCTAGAGGAAAAACTTCCCTCAGGGGCTGAAGCCCGCGATTTAATTGCTCTTTTCGGCACGACTAAAGTTGTGCCCTGACACAAGGCGCATTCAGAATTGAGCCTTTCGAGCAAGCTCGGAAGTCGTGCCCCTTCAAAGCCGCTTTACAATAACAGTGAAAATGCGCTAAACAGAGACTTTATGGGCTGGAGCATTCCCGGCGAGCGGTAGCAGCCAGACCGGCTTTCCCCTTCGCTGCCGGCGGGTTTATTGTCGTAGGCGTATGGCCGCATCCAAAAAACCTGTTCCCCGTCCCGCGCCCGAGGCCGAAGAAATCTATCGGCGCTGGGTGCAGTTTCTCGACGATGAGTTCACGCGCCACCACTCGGCTGAGCGTCGCGCCGAAATCGTTCGCGACCAGCTCCACGAGATTTATCTTGGCCGGCCGCATGAGGGCAAACGCGATCTCGAACTCACATCGGAGCTGCCGGGCAACGTCGTCAGCCTCTCGCTCGACCCGGCCAATGTGACGCTCGAGGCCGAGCACTTTGCCGGCGTCGATCCGGCGAAATTCGCCGAGCGCAAGCCGCTGCTCTGGTTCTGGCAGATGTTCGACCGTTCGGCCGTAGGGCTGAATCAGTGGCTGGGATTGCGCTTCCGCGCCATGCTGGGCCGCCACCTTTTTGCACGGATGGGCGCGGGGGTAAAGATTTTTCACGGCGTGGACCTGACCTACGGCTATAACCTCTCGATCGGCGATGGGGTCACGATCCGGCAGCGCGCGCTGTTGAACGATCGCGGCGGCATCACGATTGGCGACCGCGCCGTGATAGGCTCCTTCGCGCGCGTCTATTCGCATACGCACGATCCGGCTTGCTACGAAAAAGTTTCGCTGATTCCGACTGTCATCGGCGCGGGCGCGCGTATCGCCAGCCATGCCATTGTGCTGGCCGGAGAAAATGTCGCGCCGGGCGCGATTGTCGGCAGCTTTCCGGCCGGACGCGGGTGAGGCTTTCCTCTTCGCGCCGGGCGAGCGGGTTCCTGCCGTTGCCCGCCTGTGATATGTTTCTAAGCAATTACGACGTGGTCGGGCCCCTTTAAATCAAAAGGCTTCAAATCAAGAGGATGGTCCACCATCCCTGGCGGAAAGTTTTTTCCCCGGGCCCTGCGGTGATTGATTTTCGACCGCTACCATGCTCTTCAAAGCCCATAGCGCGGCAGTTTACGGCATCGACGCCAACCTCATCGAGGTTGAGGTCGACTATAGCGGCGTGGTCTCGAATGAGGACCACTTCCATACCGTCGGCCTGCCCGACGCCGCCGTGCGCGAGAGCCGCGACCGTGTGCGGGCGGCGATTAAAAACTCCGGTTACGCCATTCCGCCGACCTTTATCACCATCAATCTGGCTCCGGCCGATCTGAAAAAAGAGGGCGCGGGCTTCGATCTGCCGATCGCCGTGGGCATTCTGGGGGCATACGGCGCGCTGCGCACAGATGACCTGAGCCGCTTTTTGCTGGTGGGCGAGCTGGGGCTCGACGGCGGGCTGCGGCCGGTGCCCGGCATTCTGTCGGTCGCCATTCTGGCTCGCGAAAAAGAGATTCCGAATCTGATTTTGCCGGCAGCCAACGCCGCCGAGGCCGCTGTCGTTGAGGGCATCAACGTCTATCCGGTTTCCTCGCTGCTCGACGTGATCGATCTGCTGAACTCGACTGTCGTGGGCCAAATTCAGCGCGAACCCTTCCGCATTTCAACCAAGGATTTGTTGGGCAAGCTCGAAGAGTTTTCCGTCGACTTTTGCGATGTGCGCGGCCAGCAGACGGCCAAACGAGCGCTGGAGGTGGCCGCCGCCGGTAGCCACAATATTTTGATGATCGGTCCGCCGGGCTCGGGAAAAACCATGCTCGCCAAACGGCTGCCGTCGATTTTAGCGCCGCTCTCATTTGAAGAGGCGCTGGAGACGACGAAGATTCACTCGGTGGCCGGCGTGCTTGACCCTGGCGTCGGGCTGGTGACGCAGCGGCCCTTCCGCGCGCCGCATCACACCATCTCCGATGCCGGGCTGATCGGCGGCGGTGCTGTGCCGCGGCCCGGCGAGGTTTCGCTGGCGCATAACGGGCTGCTGTTTTTGGATGAG
Source organism: Acidobacteriaceae bacterium (assembly GCA_003156495.1). Classification (GTDB taxonomy): domain Bacteria; phylum Acidobacteriota; class Terriglobia; order Terriglobales; family Acidobacteriaceae; genus Telmatobacter. The sequence goes on along the minus strand of PMHC01000171.1, from coordinate 479 downwards.
CTGCCGGAGTTTCCCCGCAACGTGCTCGAAGTGTTGCGCCAGCCGCTTGAGGATCACATGGTCACGATCGCACGGGCCTCAATGTCGCTGAGCTTTCCGGCGCGGTTCATGTTGGCGGCGGCCATGAATCCCTGCCCCTGCGGATACTTCAACGACAAGTCGCGCGAGTGCCTCTGCACGCCGCCGATGATTCAGCGCTACATAGCCAAAATCTCCGGACCGCTGCTGGACCGGATCGACATTCACATCGAAGTGCCGGCCGTTCCGTATAAGGAGCTGCGCGGTGGGGCGGCGGCCGAGGGCTCGGCCCAGATTCGCGCGCGCGTGATGGCCGCCCGCGAACGGCAACGCCAACGCTTTAAAGGACATGGCAAAACGATCTACGCCAACGCGCAGATGACGACCCGCCAGATTCGCGCCTACTGTGAGCTGGCGCCGGACGCCGAGCGACTGCTGGAGCGCGCCATGCAGCAGCAGGG
>PMHC01000011.1 GCA_003156495.1 Acidobacteriaceae bacterium | reverse complement strand
CAGGTTCTTCGCAAGGGCATGGACATCCAAACGCCAGAAGACAAGGCCAACGATACATTTAAGGCGAGCCTGATCTACGACCTGATCGCGCGCAACAAAATCGGCGACGACTACGTGCAGACGGTCAACGACTTCCATTACCACGCATTTTGGCTGCGGGATGCATCCTTTATCGCCAGCATGTACGACCTGACCGGCTATCCCGACTATGCGCGTCAGGTGCTTGACTTCTTTGGACCCCATCAGAATCCCGATGGCAACTTTCTCTCGCAGAGCGGCCAATACGACGGTGTAGGCCAGGTGCTTTGGTCGTACGGCCGGCACTATGCCCTCACCCACGACCGTGGCTTCGCCGACAAGGTGTTTCCCTCCGTCGAGCGGGCGGTAGCGTGGATTCAACAGGCCCGGCAGTCCGACCCGCAGCATCTGCTGCCCTCGGCCACGCCCGGCGACGATGAAGCTATCACCGGCCACATCACCGGCCACAACATCTGGGGACTCGACGGCATTCAAAACGCCATTCTGCTGGCCAGGGCCACCGGCCACACACAGCAGGCCGCGCAATTCCAGAAAGAGTACGACAACTACCACGCGGCAGTGATGCGGGCCTTCGAGCGTGTCGCCAGCCACACGGGCGGCTATATCACGGCCGGCCTCGACGATCAACCGGGGCAGGACTGGGACAATCTGCTCACCCTGTATCCGGAGCAGGTTCTTCCGCCCAGCAATCCCATGGTCAAGGCCACTCTGGACGCCACCCGCGCCAAGTACAAAGAGGGCATCATGACCTATGCCGATGGGCAGGTTCTGCACGATTACATCGGCTTCAGCAATACGGAGGACGAACTCGTTCTGGGCGAGCAGCGGCTGGCCGTGCAGGATCTCTATGCGGAACTACTGCACACCAGCTCCACCCATGCCGGGTTCGAAACCAGCATCGTGCCGTGGGGCGATCGCGACTTCCACGACAACCTGACTCCGCATGGATGGTATGCCGCCCGCCTGCGTATCACGATGCGCAACATGTTTGTCCGCGAGCAGGGCAACGACCTGCACCTTCTTTCCGCGATCTCGCCGGCCTGGATCTATCCAGGTAGCAAGATTGAGGTGGATCGCGTCCCCACAAGCTTCGGCACGGTCGATCTTTCTCTGAACGTGCTTTCTTCCACCAGCGCAGTACTCAACCTCCACGATGCCTTCAGCGATAGTCCCTCGCACGTGGTTCTCCATCTTCCGTGGTTCCTGGAGACGAGCAAAATCGTCGCCGACGGAGTTTCGCTGCAAGTCAAGGGCGATTCCGTTGTTCTGCCCGCGCACACGCGAACCGTGCAACTTGAATGGCACAAGCAGGCTGCAGAGCCAGACCTGAGCTATCAAGCAGTAGTTGCACAGTACGTGCGTGAATACGCGGTTCGTTATGAGCAGTTTCTGAAAACAGCAAACTGATTTTTAAGGAGGCAGTATGCGAATAATGCGTAAATGGTCATTTTTCCCCATACTCGTTTTGCTGGCGTTATTTCTTGTGCCCGGTCTAGGGCACGCACAAGAGTATCGCGCGACTATTACAGGCACAGTCACCGATTTAGCAAAAGCGGTAATACCCAACGCCACGGTCTCGGTTCGCAACCTCGATACGAATGAAGTGATCGAGACAAAGACCAGCACAATGGGCGTCTACTCTGTTCCTTTTCTGCATCCAGGACAGAAGATGGAGGTCTCAGTCAATGCGTCACGCTTTAAAAGAACCACGCATCCAGTTGTAGTCCTCAGCATTTCTCAGACTCTTACGATGGACTTTGCCCTCCAGGTGGGAGACGCTGCTACGGAAAGTGTCACGGTAAGTGCCACCGTGGCCCAGGTGGCGCTGGATTCGGAAAAAGGCGACCGAGGCACGGTGGTTGACAGCAAGACGATCACCGAGATGCCAGTCGACGGACGCAATCCACTGGCGCTGCTCGATGCGGTTGCCGGCGTAACCAATGAAAGCGGGCCTGGATCGCAGGGGGCCCCAACCGACGCATACAACGCTTCCTTTTACACCATCAACGGCGGCGCGGCGCAAAACACCGAGTACACGATCGATGGTCAGCCGGATAACTCGATTCCGTGGTGGTCAAGCGGCCCATCGGCGATTCCGTCGATCGACGCCATTCAGGAATTCAAGGTCGTTACCAACCCTTACGACGCGCAGTACGGACGCACCTCGGGCGGCGTAATCAGTATGGAGTTGAAGGCTGGAACCAACGCCTTCCATGGCACCGCGTATGAGTTTGCCAAGCGCGGTTATATGGATGCCAATCACTGGGTCAACGGCTTGACGAACACCCCTCGTCCCGGCCACACCGAAGATCAGTACGGCTTTGAAGTGGAAGGGCCTGTCCGCATTCCGTTGCTTTATAACGGCCGCGACAAAACCTTCTTCATGTTCAACGCGGAGTATCTCCGCCAGAAGCTGCCAAACTATTGGCTCTTTGACGTGCCCAGCAAGGACTGGTTGAATGGCGATTTCTCCAACTTCACCGATAGCAATGGCAATCTGTATCCTGTCTACGATGTCAACACGGCAAAAGCCGGCAACAGTTACGCCCGTTCGATTTTCAAAACAGCGAATACAGGCGCTGCCACCTGCGGGAATGCCCAGGGATACAACTGCGTTTCGGTGAGCCGTTTCAATCCAATTGCGCTCAAGATCGTCAAGATGATCGTCGATACCGCGACGCCCACAGCAGGCGCGATCTCGGGTACGCAGCCCTGGGAGAATATCTGGGTCGATCGGCAGCCGACGAATGCCAACATGAACAACTACATCGGCAAGGTTGACCAGACGATCGGCAAAAAGGATCATATCTCCGTCAGCTACATCCACGACGACAACCTCAAGACCTGGTGGTCAACCCCATCGAATGTCCCGTACGTGAACGGCGATGTATTCGAAGAGAATCACCAGAATGCCGGCATCGACTGGGTTCATACCCTGCGCGACAATCTTCTGTTCGATGTGCATGCCAGCTACCAGCGCTACTGGCGGTCGGACGGCACGCCCTCAACCTGGGGCTACGATCCCACGGAGTTGGGATGGAGCTCGGCTTTCATCAACACGCTTCCTTTGAAGACGGGCTTCCCGCAAATCAGTTGGTCGATGGCGCAACCCGCCACGGCACAGGGAAATGGCTACGGCTCTTGGTTGTCGACATCGAGGGACCGTTTCTATATTCCTGACGACACCTTCAGCCTGGCGCCGACCGTGAGCTGGAACAAGAAGGCACACAACCTGCGCGCGGGAATCGACCTGCGCACCACGCACACCTCGTCGGATACGAACTGGACCAACGTCATGGAGATCGGCTCCAATGGCGAAGTCTCACAGGAACATTGGGACCAGGGGAGCTACGACGATGGCACGCAATTGCCTTCGGGCATCAACACGGCGGGTATGAGCGGCAACGCCTTCCTGGATTTTCTGCTCGGCCAGCCCAGCAGCGTCACCGTACAGAATTCGCTGACGCCGACCTATACCTGGCACTATATTGCTCCGTGGGTGCAAGACGATTGGAAGATCACTCCGCGGTTGACCCTGAATCTTGGATTCCGCTACGATCTGGCGACGCCGCCGACGGCTCGTCACAACTGGCTGAGTACGGGATTCGACTTGACGGTAACGAACCCACTGGATGCGGCAGGGATCGATAACCAGTTCCCTAACTTGCCGGGAGGCAAGCTGCTGGGAGGCTATACCTTCGCTCAGACCGGAGGCCGTTCCGCTGCCTGGAATACGGACTATACCAAGTGGCAGCCTCGCATTGGATTTGCGTATACCGTGCGTTCCACCACCGTCGTTCGCGGCGGCGCCGGGCGTCTGGTGGTCGCGCAAATGGGCGATCAACCCTCGACGATCGGATTTTCTCAGGCGCCGAACTACGTCAACACGACGAACAGCGGCGAGACGTATGTCAACTCCGATACCACGGACGGCATGCTCAGCAACCCCTACTTCAACTCCGGCGGCATTCCCGCAATTCCCGGCGCATCCCAGGGCTTGAAGACCAATGCCGGATTGAGTGCCAGCTTCATGAATCCGAATCACAAGTGGCCCTATGTGTATCAGTACTCGCTAGGCGTGGAACAGTCCATCGGTATGACAGGCAAACTGGATGTCAGTTATGTGGGCAGCAGAAGCTATGCATCCGACGTCAGCTCGCCTAACCTTGCCATGGATGAAACGCTGCGGGCAACCTGTAACGAACTGAACGGGACGACAGCGAATCCTGAACCGCGCATGAATTGCCAGCAGAGGGTTAACAATCCCCTCTACAACCTCTCTGGACTCCAGGGATCGTGGAAGTCTTCTACAACGCTCAGCAATTTGAGCCTGCACTCAAAATATCCGCTCTTTGCCAATTCCGTGACCGAAAACGGAATGAACCGGGGACGGAGCTGGTACAACTCGCTGCAGACCACCTACGTGCAACACACCGAGTGGGAACAGTTCAGTGGCTCCTGGACATGGTCCAAAACCATGCAGTCGGGCGGATACGTGGACAGTGACTACCTGGTTCCGATGCGTTCGATTGCCGGTAGTGATCGCACTCATCGCTTCACGCTAACCGGAGTGATCACCTCTCCTATCGGTCGCGGAAAGAAGTACTTCACCAACGTCAACCGTTTGGTGGACGCGGCGATCGGCGGATGGGAAATCGGCGAAAGCTACTTCCTGGAAACAGGAGAACCTTTCTCGATGCCCGGCAGCTACAACCTGCAAGGCAACCTTCGTGGTCCCAAAACGGACATGTCGGCGAACCACCTTGTCGATTTAGGCGTCAACCGTTGCGTCTGGCAGTGGCAGGCATCCACGTCCACGACCCCCGGATACTACCAACTCAATCCGAGCGTCAATCAGCCGGCTAACTGCTCGGCGGGTAGTGGATGGTATCCCATTGCTCCGTACGCACCGACCACCGAACAGTCATACACAACCTCGATCCGCGTGCCCGGCACCAGCCAGCTCGACATGAACCTCGCCAAGATGTTCAAGGTGACCACGCGCGTCAATCTGCAAACCCGCCTGGAAGTGACGAACGTTCCGAACCATCCGACGTTTTATGGGGATACATCCAACAGCCCCGTAGCCGCGGACTTCGGCACCATCGACAAGAGCTGGGGACAAAGCAACAATCCACGCTACGTGCAGTTGGCCGTCAAGCTGCTTTGGTAGCTTCGACGTGCAAGCTGTAACCTAACCGGAGCCACCCGGCGTCAGCAATCGGACGCCGGGTGGCCTTTTTTCTTAAGATGAGAAGACGCCTTCGATGCCTCTGCTCATACGATTCGTTTTCCATGGAGTCTAGCTATGAAACTACAGAAACTGCATCTTACGCTCATCGTCTGCTTGACGATCCTGTTTCCCTTGGTTCGCTCTCGTGCATCGGCCCAGAAGGCCGCGTCTTCTCTGGATATTCCTGGCACAACGGCGTATACAGAGCCCTACCCGGAGGCTTTGGAGATGCCCGAAGCCGGACCGGTCAAAGGATGGTCGGATGCCGGCGTAACTCTGGCTTGGTATGGACAAATCCGGACGCCGGGCAAGCTCAATCTTGCCGTTCGGCTGCAACTTCCCGAAGGCAGCACCTCGACACTGCGCATGAAGGTGGACGATCGCGATCTGGGCGTTCGCAAAGTTCTTGGAGCTTCCGGTCCGGTTCTGGTTTCTTTCGGTTCGATCGATCTCCGCGAGGTGAAGGCTTATCGTTTTGCGCTCTCCGGCATGAAGAAATCCGGAAAGGAATTCGCTTCGGTCGAATCGCTTCTGCTGGACGGAACGGCGGCCAAGAATGCTCTCTTCAATCTGACGCCGCAGCGCGGCGCTCCATCGGTGCACCTGAGTTATCCCGTTCCTCAGGGGGAGGATGTTCAATGGTTCTATAACGAAGTGACCGTGCGAAAAGATCCGGTCTGGTCCTACTACGAGGCGTGCGGATTTGCGCGCGGCTATTTTGGCATTCAGGTGAACAGCCCCACGGAGCGGCGAATCATTTTTTCGGTTTGGGATAGCGGAAAGGAACCCACGGATCGCGACAAGGTGACGGCCGAAGATCGCGTACAGTTGCTGGCGAAAGGCGAGGGCGTGGTAACCTCGGACTTCGGCAACGAAGGCACGGGCGGTCACAGTCATCTTGTGTATCCCTGGAAGACGGGCGAGACCTATCGCTTTCTTGTCAGTGCACGGCCCGACGGAGCCTCGACGATCTATACCGCGTGGTTCTATTTTCCCGAGAAGGAATCGTGGGGGCTGATCGCCAGTTTCCGCGCGCCGAAAGACGGCAAGTATCTGCGCGGGCTCTACTCATTCAACGAGGACTTCGACGGCGCGAACGGGCAGCAGTTGCGGCGCGCGGAGTTTGGCAATCAGTGGATCAAAACCGTCGATGGACGCTGGATCGAATTGACGAAAGCGCGTTTTACGCATACCGCGCTTGGAATCTACAAGGATCGTATCGATCGCGGCGCGGGCGTCATCGGCGACCGCTTTTATCTCACCAACGGCGGTTTCAAGGCTGAGTCGATCGAATACGGAGATGAGTTCAACCGCGCCGCCAGTGGAATGGCTCCGCAGGGAACGCTTCCCGACGAGACGGGCAAGAGCACAAAGTAAACTACGAAAGAAAACAAAGTTCGTTGCGATGGAGAAAAGAAAATGGAAGTATTGGTGAAATGCAAGGTGTTGGTCTCTCTTGCCCTTTACCTGGGAGCCGCGATTCTGGGCGCCGGTGCGCTGGTCGCCCAGCCGGCCGCGCCGCCGGCCAAGCCGGTTCCGGCGTGGATGAACGCTTCCCTGAGTCCGGATCAGCGTGCCGACCTCGTTCTGAAAGAAATGACTCTGGATGAAAAGATAGCCATGCTGCACGGCGTGGGCATGCCCACCTACGACAAGCTGACAATAGAAAATGCCGCCTCGAACCGCGGCGTCGGCTATTGTGTTGGCGTTCCCCGGCTGGGCATTCCCGGCATCGACATGAGCGATGCCGCCTACGGCGTCCGCTCCTCGGGCGAAAACGGCCGCTATTCGACCGCGCTGCCCTCCGGCGTCGCCGCGGCCTCCAGTTGGGATACAGAAGCCGCCTACGAATATGGCCGGCTGATCGGCACCGAACTGCGCGCCCAAGGCTTCAACATGGCGCTGGGCGGCGGCGTCAACCTCACCCGCGAGCCGCGCAACGGCCGCACATTCGAGTACATGGGCGAGGATCCGGTGCTGGCCGGCACGCTCATCGCCAGGCTGATCGAGGGCGTGCAGTCGGCCCACGTCATTGGCGACATCAAGCACTACGCACTGAACGATCAGGAGTCCGGCCGGTTGTACTACGATGCGCAGATCTCAAAGCGCGCCGCGCGCGAGTCGGATCTGCTGGCTTTTGAAATCGGCGTCACCCGGGGCAATCCGGCCGCCGTCATGTGCAGCTATAACCGCGTCAACGGCGACTTCGCTTGCCAGAACCGCTGGCTGCTGACCGACGTGCTCAAGAAGGACTGGAAGTTTCCCGGCTTTGTCGTCTCGGACTGGGGCGGAACGCACTCCACGGAAAAGGCCTCCTTTGCCGGTCTCGACCACGAAGAGCACTCTCGCGTCTTCTACGAAAAGAAGTACAAAGAGGCCGTCGAGGCGGGCCGCATTCCTTCGTCGGAGATGGATGAGCACGTTCATCGCATCCTGCGCGCCATGTTTGCCGTCGGCATCATTGACAATCCCCGCCAGCGCTTCGTCGTCGATCCCTTCGCCGGCCTCGATGTCGCCCGCCGCATCGAGGAAAGCTCCATCGTCCTGCTCAAGAACGACCGCTTCGTTCTGCCGCTCGACTCCGCCCGGCTCAAGACGATCGCCGTGATCGGCGCGCATGCGGACGTGGGCATGATCTCCGGCGGCGGCTCGGCGCAGGTCGATCCCGTCGGAGGCAACGCCATTGCCCCTCCCGGCCAGGGCGCGACGCGATGGGGGCAAGAGGTCTGGTTTCCCACGTCTCCGCTCAAGGCCATTCAGGCGCGGGCTCCTGGGGCAACGGTGAAGTATGACTCCGGCTCCGATCCCGCCGCCGCTGCCGCGATCGCCAAGGGCGCCGATGCGGCCATCGTCTTCGCCTACCAGTGGGAGAGCGAAGGGAAAGACCTGGCCAGCCTGTCTCTGGCGCACAATCAGGACGACCTGATCGCCAAGGTCGCCGCCGCCAATCCCCGCACGATTGTGGTGCTTGAAACCGGCTCGCCGGTGACCATGCCGTGGGTCGATGCGCCCGCCGCCATCGTCGAAGCCTGGTACGCGGGAAGCGATGGAGCCAACGCCGTGGGCAACGTCCTGTTCGGCAGCGTCAATCCATCCGGCAAACTGCCCAACACGTTTCCAAGAAGCGAGGCCGATCTGCCTCACCCGACTATCACTATGCCGCCGCCCGCGTCGCAACATTTTTCCGGCCCGGCTTCGCCCGATCAATGGGCCAAGGGCCTGCCGCCGTTCCAGGTCACTTACGACGAAGGCGTAAAGGTCGGCTATAAGTGGTACGACGCGGAGAAGAAGCCCGTACTCTTCCCGTTTGGGTATGGATTGTCATACACGAGTTATAGCTACTCGGGGCTTTCTGTAACTCCAGCTAACAAGGTCAAGGTAACTTTCGCCGTTACCAACACCGGAGCCCGCGCGGGCGCTGAGGTTGCCGAAGTTTACGCCGCACTTCCAGCCAGCGCGCAAGAACCTCCCAAGCGGTTGGTCGGCTGGAGCAAGGTCAAGCTCGAACCCGGCGAAAAACGCACCGTGACGCTGGAAATCGAACCGAAGTATCTATCCATCTTCGACGAAGCCAAAGACGCCTGGACCCTCGTCCCCGGCGAATACACGTTCCTCGTCGGAGGCTCCTCGCAAGATCTTCCGCTCAAGGCGACGGTGAATCTGAGATAGGTCGACTTAGGCACTGCGCATAAATGGCAGTTTCACATCGTTGTGTCAGGGCACGACCGGGGTACCCTCTGGGTCGCGTGCCGTAAGAGCCCAGAGAAGGATGCGGGCTTTAGCCCCTGCCGGAAAGGCGCTGCGTTCAGGGACGAATCGTGAAAGACATCCCTCAGGNNTGAAGTCGTGCCCTGACACAGCGCCACCAAATTGAAGCACTTATTTATGCGCGCCGCCTTACCCATCCACAAGGGCCGTCCGTCCCATCCTTGCGAAGTTTATTCCGTCGCAAGGATGGGAAAACGCCGATGTGCGCCCGCCTTGAGTCGATCGGGAGGAAAACACCAAATGAGTTGGGATATCCTTGCCCAAGACTCTCCCCCAGTTGCCTTCAGATACTCAAGGGCTTCTTCAACTCCCGCTCGCGCAGCCAGGTGAAGATGACCGGCGTGACGATCAGCACATGAATCATCGAGCTGAGCATCCCTCCCAGCACCGGCGCGGCCAGCGGCTTCATGAATTCAGCGCCGGTTCGTGTTGACCAGAGCAGCGGCAGAAGTCCGGCAACAACCGTCGCAACGGTCATCACTTTTGGCCGGAGTCTGAGCAGCGCGCCCTCAATGACGGCTGCGTGCAGCCCTTCACGGGTCAGTCTTCCATCGGCGGCCTTGCGCCGCGCAACCGCCTCCTCCAGGTAGATCACCATCACGACGCCGGTCTGAACCGCTGTGCCGAACAGCGCGATGAAGCCGACCCACACAGCAACGGAGAAGTTGAGCCCCAGCGCCTTCACCAGAAAGATGCCGCCCGTGAGCGCAAATGGAACCGCCAGCAGAACGTGTGCGGCCTCCTTTGCCGAGTGGTAGGTGCGATAGANNGGCCGCTCCACTCGATGTAGTAACCCGGCGGCATCTTTACCTGGTTGGAGACTTGCTGCTTTGCCTGTTCAACGAATCCGCCCACATCGCGGCCTCGAACGTTGAGAAGCACGGCGCCGCGGAGCAATCCGTTTTCGCTGGAGATCATCGAGGGACCAACAGTGGTCGCGGTCTTGACGACCTTGGACAGCGGCACTTGGGCTCCGTTGCTGCCTGCCACCAGCACCNNCGCGCATAGCGAACGCGCACCGCGAAACGCTGCCGCCCTTCGATGGTTGTGGTGAGGTTCTTGCCGCCGATTGCGGTTTCAATCGCATCCTCAACGTCGGCGACGTTGAGGCCGTAGCGGTCCGCGGCGGGCCGGTCCACGGTCATTTCAAGATAGGGCGAGCCGCTGGTGCGCTCGGCATAGACGTCGGCCGCGCCGGGAATCTGGCGCACCACTTCCTTGATCTCGGCGGACTTGGTCTCGATGACGCGCAGATCGGGGCCGAAGACCTTGATGCCGA
>PMHC01000044.1:5530-5651 GCA_003156495.1 Acidobacteriaceae bacterium | reverse complement strand
GGATTCGAGACCACGTCGAAGCCTTGCGGATTGACGCCGAGGCGGTTCAGCACGCGGCGAATCCAGGCATTGGTATAGGCCGGAACCGTGCTTTTTTCGACGATCACCTTGTAGCCGTTGA
>PMHC01000044.1:0-5438 GCA_003156495.1 Acidobacteriaceae bacterium | reverse complement strand
CTCGAAGATGGGCACGCCGCCCTCGCGCAACAGCTTGACCCGCGCTTCGTCGTTGTCAACCGAGATCACGCGGTGGCCGATCTCGGCAAAGCAGGCAGCCGCCACAAGCCCCACATACCCGGACCCAATCACGCAGATAGAAGTTGGATTCTTCATTTGCTGGCCGCGTCCCCCTTTTGTGTTTATGGGCAGGCGCTGAGGTCGCGCCGCCTTTGTGGATGGGAGTTTTTGTATAACCCGACTGTTTTAAGACGTTTTTCCACGCCTCGCCGAACTACCGCCATTCTATATTGCCTTTGCCGGGCATTATATGAAGATTTGGTGTCGAGTGTGCCTCCACCGGCACCAGGAGCGAAAACCCGTCCCACGCCACCGGTCGCCGGCATCTTGAGTGGACTACAATTTAAGTAAGCCAAAACGGCACACAATCTTTGCGCGTCGCGCGCAAATCAAGTAAGGAGCTGTATTTCCTATGGCGATTTCCGCCACACAATTACGTCCGGGCATGGTCATCAAACACAACGACCAACTGCACCTGGTCTTCAAGGTCGAACACCGCACGCCCGGCAATCTGCGCGCTTTTATCCAGGCCAAGTTGCGCAACCTTAAATCCGGCGCGATGTTCGAGCATCGCTTCCGCTCAGCCGACTCCGTCGACAAGGTCGTCGTTGACGAGGTCTCGATGGAGTTTCTTTACGCCGACAGCGATGATTACTACTTCATGAATCCGGTCGACTTCGAGCAGACGGTTCTGAAGGGCGATACGCTGGGCGACGCGGTCGAATACCTGACGCCCAATCTACAGATCAAGATCAGCTATTACGACGACAAGCCGGTTGGCGTGGAACTGCCGTCGTCGGTGGATCTGGAAGTGGTGGAAACCGAGCCGGGCCTGAAGTCGGCCACCGCATCGAGCGTGACCAAACCAGCCAAGATGGAAACCGGACTGATGGTGCAGGTTCCGCCGTTCATCAACGCAGGGGAAAAAATCAAGGTGGACACCAGCGAAGGGGCCTACCTGAGCCGCGCTTAATCCCCTAACGCATTCATGGGTAAGGTTAGGCCATGAACCGGTTCGATTTTCAGCGTCTCGCCGAGCTTCGCCTCCGGGAATCCAAGGCTTTACTGGCCAGTGGATTCCCGGATGGCGCATACTATCTGGCAGGGTATGCTGTTGAATGCGCGCTCAAGGCGTGCATTGCGAAGCGAACGCACGAACACGACTTTCCCGACCGTACGCTTGTCATTGAGAGTTACACGCACAGCCTCAAGGAGCTTTTCCGGCTGGCGGACGTAAAAGATGATTGGAATACAGCCGTGCGGTCCAATCCGGCCTTAAAGTCGAATTGGCTTCTGTTGCAGAACTGGTCGGAGATCAGTCGATACGAAAGCGGAAAAGCGGTTCAGCAAGCAGACGATCTGCTCAACGCGATCGAAGCTCCTGATGGAGGAATCCTTCCATGGCTACGCCAGCGCTGGTAAGTTTCGATATCGAGAACGGCGACAGCGTCATTAAGGCGCTGGATGAGAACGGCAGCGCGCCGAATATCGCGCTGTGGGCCAAGCTGCCAGATTACGAAGATTGGCGCTTGGTGATCGCCTCCGAACATCTCGACCAGCGCTCGCCGCTTGCCGGATACAAGCAAATCAGCGCGGCGCTGGACAAAGCCCAAATCCCTTCTCACAGGCAGCCGACGATTTTGATGCGCTCTATGTCTGACCCGATGATTGTGGCGCTGCGCAACGCATTCGCGGCAACAGCGGACACGCGCGGCATGCGCCTCGGCGGACAAAAGTTTGGCGATAAATACATCGAAGATGCGGTCGTCTATCGCATCAAGTAATAAGCCGGCACCCCGCGCTTAGTACAATCGGGGGCGTAAGCGGCCAGCGGAGGGTACGATGAAGTTTCTGCTCTGCGCCTTTTTCGCAATCGCCGGCTGTTGCGCAACGCTGAACGCGCAGCAGCCGGCGATACCCAACTCCGTAGCGCCCATTTCCGCGCCGGCCGCCGATCAGGCCGAGGCCGTTCAAGGCGCGAACAGCTTCGCCATCGACCTTTACGGGCAACTGCGATCGCAGCCCGGCAATCTTTTCTTTTCGCCAGAGAGTATTTCAACAGCCTTCGCCATGGCCTATGCCGGCGCGCGCGGCGAAACCGCGGCCGAGATGGCGCGCGTGCTGCACTACACGCTGCCGCCCGAGCGGTTGCATCCGGCGATGGGCGCGCGGCTGGCCGCGATGAACGCGCCGCACGCCGGCTATGAACTGCACGTGGCCGACGCGCTGTGGGCCGAGCGGGAGGCGAAAATTCTTGCGAGCTACCTGAAGCTCACGCAAGAGGACTACGCCGCCGGATTGCGTCGCGCAGAGTTTCGCAATGCTCCCGAACCAGCGCGCATTGAGATCAACCGCTGGGTCGAGCAGCAGACCAACGACAGAATCCAAAACCTGTTGCCGCCCGGCACGATCACGACGAATACGCGGCTGGTGCTGACCAACGCCATCTACTTTAAGGGCCGCTGGAGCGCTCCTTTCGACAAAGCGCAAACAAAAGAAGGCGCGTTTCACCTTTCCGCGACGCAGAGCGTGCAAGCTCCGCTGATGCACCGCGCGGGCAACTACGGCTACTACGAGGGCGAGCGCTTTCAGGCGCTGGAACTGCCTTACGCGGGCGACGAAATCACGATGGTGGTGCTGCTGCCGAAAGATTCCACCGGGCTGGCCGCGCTTGAGGGCGAGCTCACCGCCAACGCCATTGACCAATGGATCGGCCAACTCACGCCGACGAAGAAAGTGATGGTGACGCTGCCGCGTTTCACCATGACCGACCGTTTTGAGTTGCACCATGCGCTCGCGGCGATGGGGATGGGCCGGGTATTTGCTGGCGAGGCGGATTTCTCCGGCATCGACGGCAAGCGGGATTTCTCCATCTCCGATGCCGTACACAAAGCCTTTGTGGAAGTGAACGAAGAAGGCACCGAAGCCGCGGCAGCCACGGGATTGGTCTTCCGCGCCACGGCCATGCACTTTGAGCCGCCGCCGGTGATCTTTCGCGCCGATCATCCGTTTCTGTTTCTGATTCGCGAGACAAAGTCGGGCGGGATTTTGTTTCTAGGCCGGCTTAACGATCCGACAAAGTAATTTAGCCAACCAATTATCCCTAGACTCAGCAGAACGCAAAGCCACGCAAAAACATCGCCGTGTGCCGAATAGAAGGTCACATCGTTGCGGAAACCATACGCGGCCGGCAGCGCATCGGTTTGGTGGCGCGGGATCGACTGGCGGACGCGGCCATATGGATCAATCGAAGCGGTGGTGCCGTTGTTGGTGTCACGCAAAATCCAGCGGCGATTTTCGATCGCGCGCATCCGCGCCATATTCAAATGCTGCCAGGGAGCGCTGGTGTNNTGGTGTCGCCGTACCAGCCGTCGTCACTGATGTTGACGAGAACCTCGGCGCCATTGCGCGCAAGCTGCCGCACCTCGTCGGCGAAGACCGCCTCATAGCAGATGAAGATGCCGTAGCGATGGCTGCCGCCGTTCTGCACCGGCAGCAAAAAAGCCTTGCGATCAGTGCCGCGCGTAAAGCTCGAAACCCGGCCGGTGAGCTTATGCGCGAAGGTGAGCAGCTTTTGGAATGGAATGTACTCGCCGAAGGGAACGAGATGGATTTTATCGTAGCGACCGATGCGATTGCCGTCCGCGCCGGCAACGATGGCGGAGTTGTAGTAATCCAATTCGCGAGCCTCGGCGGAAACTTCCACGCCCAGGCCGCCGACGATCAGCGGCGAATGCGTCGACGCCGCGATCGAGCGCAGCGCCTCACGCAAACGGGGATCGTCCTCGGCAAAAGGCGCGGGCGACTCGGGCCACACCACCAGATCGGGATGGGTCGCGTAGGGCGGACAAACAATTTCGCCGGCCGGCGCGCCGGTTTCGGGAATTCCGGCGATGTAGCTTTTGCACTGCTCACCGGCCAGACGCGCGAATTCGGCGATGTGGCGATTCCACTCCGCGCCCATCCAGTTGTTGGTGTCGCCTACGTCAAGATTGGGCTGGACGAGCACGGCGGTGGCCGTGGGCGCGGGTTTGGGCGCGGGAGAAAAAACTCCGGCAAAGCCACAGAGAGTCAACACCGCACCGCAGATCGTCCAGGCACATCGCCCCGTGAGACGACGCTTCGCCTGGCCGCCGATCAACAGGCCGCCGGCTAAAAGCGCGTTGGCCGAGACCAACACGAAGCTGATGCCGTAGACGCCGGTCCACGGCGCCAGCAAGGTCAGAATTCCGTTATCCACCTGCGAGTAGCCGAGCTGATCCCAGGGCACGCAGGTGATGCGCGAGGCGATCAGTTCCAGCGCGGCCCAAAGCAGAGGCGCGAAGGCCAGAGCCATGCGCACCGAGCCGGTGGCGCGACGCACAAATGCGAGGCCGAGGCCGAAGAGTCCGAAGTAAAGCCCCAGCACCAAGCTGAAGGCCAGCGTCAGCAGCTCGGGCGCCAGCGCCGGCATGTCGCCGTAACGCATCATGGTGTCGCGAATCCAATAGCAATTGCCGCAATACCAAAGAATGCCGCAGAGATAAGCGAGACCGAAGGCGCGGCGCAACGGACGGCGCGCGGCGACAGATTCTTCGGCCAGCAAAGCCCACAGCAGCGGAGCCAGCGCGAACCAGGCAAAGATCGAGCGCCAGGGCGGCAACGGTCCGGCCAGAGGAAAGGGCAACTCCAGCAAGCCGGCGGAGAGTACGGCGGCGGTCCAAGACTTCCACGGCTTGCACGGCTTCCACGATGAACGCATACAGAGGCGAGTGTAAAACATCGGCGTGGAGTAGAATTTGAATATGGCGTTGGCGGTCTTCGCAATCCGAGTGCTGGAGACGATGTTTTTCATCGGACTGGCTGGCTCGTCGGTTGTCGTGGCAATCAGCTTTGTCGAGGACGCCTTCGAATTGTTCGGCAGCGACGAAGAAGACGCGCCGCAGCAGGTCAGCTAACGCAGCCGAGCCAATCGATTTGAAGCAAAGGGTTCCCCACGATCTTGCCGCAGACCGCATCTTTTCTTACCGCGATTTCCGCGGTTTTATTCTCTGTTAAAAGCAGATTGCCCTTCTCTCAACTTTCTTGTTTGACAGGGCTATTGTGGAAAATTAAACTCGTCGCAGAGCGGTAGTTTCCTTTTTCTATTTTCGACCGCAAGTTATTTCCCTGGGACCTCGCGATGGCATCTTCACGAACGACCGTGGCTCCCCCGAACGACCGCGTACGGTTGATCGTGGCGTCCTCAGTGATGCTGACGTTTATTTCCTTCTGGCGCGCGGCCGCGATCGTCCTCAACGATCTGGGTTCGTCGGCGTTTTACGCCGGCGGCATTGCCGAACACGCCGTAGGCGAGTCGGCGCCGTGGTTCATTCTCGGCATCATGCTGTTCAGCTTCG
>PMHC01000193.1 GCA_003156495.1 Acidobacteriaceae bacterium | reverse complement strand
GATGGTGTCGAAGGCCAGCGAGCTTTTGCCCGAGCCGGAAACGCCGGTAACGACCGTAAAACTATTGCGAGGAATGCGTACGCTGATGTCGCGCAGATTGTTCTGGCGCGCCCCTCGCACCGTAATGTGCGTAATGGACATAGTTGGCTGAACGAGGACGACGGGTGCCTGCAGATAAGTTCCAACACGGGACGACGCTCTAGATGTATTCTATTTGGCAATAGAAATAAGGGTCAACGCGGAGACGATTTCAACCAAAATAACTTAAATTAGCGATACTAACTCTTAGGGAACATTTTCGGGAGGAATGAAGTTGGATTTGGCAATGTTGTTTTGTGCGTCGATTGGCGCTATGGCGTTTAGCATTCTGGCCGCTTATGCGGCGTTGCGCATTAGTTTTGCCTTGATGCGTCCGCAATCGAAAGCCCTGCCGGTAAAGGTGCATCCCCAGGTAACGCGCTCCTGATGCTTGCGCTAAAAACAAATCCTCTGCCAATTGCAAAGTCGTTTTGATGTAGCGTCGTTTTGAAGGGGCACGGCTTTACTCGTCGCGGCGAGCGGAAAAGCTCTTATTCCGGAAACCCCTTGAAGGGGCGCGGCTTCAGCCGTGCCGTAAGCTCAATCAAATCAACGTGGCCTTTAGGCCCCGAGGGACGTTTTTCTCACCCTGGTCCAAAATTCAGAGTTTTTCCGCAACCGCTTTAGCCCCTGAGCAACCCCTTCAAGCTCCGGCCGATGAATGCGTATTCGCCATCCGGTCCGCCTCTTGCGTCTGACAGGGGCCGTCGGGAATAAATAACTCAAATACCGTGCCGGAGTCTTTTCGCCCCGTAGATGCGGCGCGGCTGCGAATATGGATCAAGCCGCCGTGCTTCGCCACAATCTCGTGGCTTACCCACAGCCCGAGTCCGGTTCCTTTCGCTTCCTTGGTGGTAAAAAAAGCCTCATAGAGATGCTCACGCACCTCCGGCTCCATGCCCATGCCGGTATCGGCGATGGCAAAGCGAATTCCCGCCCTCTCGGGCTGCTTCCAGTCGCGGGAGCGCCGAACCCGAACCACCAGGCGGCCGCCGGCGCTGCTGGCGTCAATGGCGTTGCCCACCAGATTGGCGAAAACCTGGCGGAGCTCTCCGGCCACGCAAAACAAACTCTGGGAGGCGTCGTAGTCGCGCTCCACGCGAAGGTCGAGGGCGCGGATACGGCTTTGAAAGAGCTTCAGCACAAAGTCCAGCAACTCGGCTAAAGTCACGCGCGCCGGCTGCGAGGGCTGGCGATAGAAGCGCAGCGTCTGCTGCGTAATTTCGGCGATGCGCCGCACTTCGTTTTCGGCCGTGGTTACATACTGCCGCGCCGACTCGGGCAATTCGCAGCAGTTGTTCAACAAAAAAAGCAGATTGGTAATGGCTTCGAGCGGGTTGTTGATCTCGTGCGCGATGGCTGCGGCCAGCCTGCCGGTCACGGCCAGCTTTTCGCTGCGTCGCAGCGCCTCTTCGCTGCGCTTGCGGTCGCTCGAATCAAGCGCGATAATCCCCACCCACCGCATCTGGTTGAGCGAGGTGCGCACCGGATAGGCGCTGATCAGCCAGGTCTGTTTCTGGCGCGGCTTGCCTTTTTCAATGCCGATCTCCAAATTGCGCACCGGCTCTTCGCTTGAAAAAACCCGCTTTACCGCCGCCTGCACCTCGCCGGCGATCGACGAAGGCAGCAGCTCCGGCAGCGCGCGTCCCAAATGGCTGCTTATGGCAACGCCGGTCAGATCCGCGAAAATCTGATTCACGCGCACGAAACGATGGTTGCGATCGACAAACGCCAATCCGATGGGCGCGTTGGCCAGCATCGAATCGAGCAGCGAAAGCGTGTCATTCAACCCCGCCCGCTGCTCGGCCAGCGAGGCCACCATGCGATTGAAGGTCTCGATCAGGTCGCCGATCTCGTTGTGGACGGCGATCTGTAGCGGAAAGCGCCCGCGGCCGCCATCGGCGGACATCAGTGAAGTCGCGCCTTCGTGCAATATCGCCAGCGGCTGCGTAATCGTGCGCCCCATCAGCAGCACCAGAATCGCGGAGGCGAGCAGCCAGATCGTTCCAAAGATCGCCGAGCTGCTCAACGTGGAAACATACTGCGCGTGCATCCAGCGTTTGTCGAACTCCACCCAGGCAAAGCCGCGCGTGGCGTGGGCAACGACGATGGCATGGGCGCACTCCCACCGATCGCCAGAAAACGTAAAGCAGCTTACCGCGCCGCGCCGCAGCAGCGGAATCAGCGCCGCCTCCTCTGGATCGAGCCGGCTTTCTTCCGCCCTGCCTTTGCTGACGGACAGTACCTTTCCCGCCTGATCGGTAACTTTTGCCAAAGCCACCGTAGGCGCGTCGCCCATCATCTTTACCGATAAGCCAACCCCGTCGGAACGCTGCTGCGCGAAGGCGTCGCTGGCCAGCAGGGCCAAAGATTCGGCCTCATATTCGAGCCGCGTGTGCGCGCGAAACGAAATTTCGCGGGCTTGCAGATGAACCAGAAAAAGCGCAAACAGGCCTATCGAGAGCCCCTCCAGCAGCAAGAGGCCGGTCAACATTTGCCAGCGAATCGATCGCGGCCACCAACGCATGGGCAATTCTCTCCTACACGGGGAGCTTGCTCGCGATGGCGCCAAGCCCCTGATTCACCGCGGCTATGCGTCCTTCGGCTGGCTGCTTGCCTGCAACGCGGCCGCGATCTGCTTGCCGTGCTGGCGGCCATTCTCGATAAAAATATCGTTGGTGCGCGCTCCGCCCACAATCACGCCCGCCAGGTAGATTCCGGCCACATTGCTCTCGCGCGTTTCAGGATTGCAGACCGGAAGCCGCTCCGGCCCCTCGAAGCGAATTCCCAGCTTCTCCAGAGAGGTGAAATCCGGATGGTAACCCGTCATGGCGAAGACAAAATCGTTCGGGAGCGTCTTGCGTCCTTCCGGCGTCTCGATGGCGACCGTATCGGTTGTAATCTCGGCCACATGCGAGGAGAAAAAGGCCTTGATCTCGCCGTTCTTGATGCGATTCTCCAGGTCAGGCTTGATCCAGTATTTGATGTGTTCGTGCAGCCCGGCCGCGCGATGCACCAGCGTCACCCGCGCGCCATGCCGCCACAACTCCAGCGCCGCAATGGCCGCCGAGTTCTTGCCCCCGATCACCACCACATCCGAACTGTTATAGGGGTGCGGATCGTAATAGTAGTGGTGCACCTTGCTCAGCGTCTCGCCCGGAACGCCTATCGAGTTGGGCAGATCGTAATAGCCTGTGGCCAGAGCCAGCTTGCGCGTACGAAAGTTCGCGCGACGGCCAAAGCGGTCCGTCGCATAAACGGTAAAGCCGCCGTCAACGCCTTCCATGCCTTCCATGCGGTAGTATTGGCGCACGTCGAGCTTATAGTAGGCCGCAACTTTGCGGTAGTATTCCAGCGCCTCGCTGCGCGTCGGCTTGGCGTTGATGCTGGAAAAGGGAATGTCGCCGATTTCGAGCAGTTCCGCCGTAGTAAAAAAGGTCATGTGCGCCGGATAGTGAAAGATCGAGTTGCACAGGCAACCCTTATCCATTACGGCCGCGCGAAGGCCTGCCCGTTGCGCCTCGATGGCGCACGATAACCCCGCCGGGCCCGCACCCACCACTAAGAGATCCAAGACTCCATCTTGCACTGTACCTACCGTCTGGCTGCTCATGCTTTCGATATTAGGCCATTCCAGATGCCCGCGGAGGCCCAAAATCTCGGTTTACACGCCGGGGCTCCGGCGATCGCCGAAGCCCTTTGATGGGGGCATTTTGATGGGGCATTCCCCTTGCGAGCGGTTCTTAAGAAAATGCCGGCGCTGTTTCCATCTGTGGAACCGCCGGAGCCTCGGCGTGAACTGCCGCCGGAAGTGGAGCCTGCGCCGCCGGTTGCGGATGCGTCGAACGCGTCAGCCGGTGCACGAAATGATAGGGCGGCCAGGGGCCGGAAACCTGCATCTGGCACTCGCGCATCGTCGCGCTCGTGGTCGCGAACTTGTTCTGATACCGCTCCACGTATTTGCGCTCGATCAGGTGCGAGATGTCGAGCATCATCTTGCCGCTCTCCATCAGCCGGCAAGTCACCTCCTCGTCGAGCGGCAAAAACAGCCGGTGCATCTGGAAGCTCACCGCGCGGGCCCGCGTCTGCCGGTCTCTCGCGCGCGAGGCGTTCTCGCGCAGGCCGCTCAAATATCCGCGGCTGTTCCTTTCCATCGCCTGCAGCTTCTCGGTTTCGCGGCTACAACAGTCCTCGACGAAGATCTTCAGGTGCATCTCCGTTTTGCCGCGCAGCTTATCGATGTTCGAGAGAAATTGGCGCTGGTTCGAGCGGATTGACTTGCGTAACGCATCGTCGTCGTTGAAGACGGTG
>PMHC01000058.1 GCA_003156495.1 Acidobacteriaceae bacterium | reverse complement strand
CGCGCGCCGAGAGCCGGCTGACGATCAGCGCCACCAGCACAAAAACCAGCAGAGTGATGGAATTGGCCGGATCGACGGCATCAGCCAGTTCCGGATGCCGCACGCTGAACCAACTATGCGCCAGCACCGCCGACAGAGAAACCACGGCGGCCTGCCAGAATCCGCACAACAAGGAGATGGGAACGACAACCAGCAGGTAAAGCAGCACGGCCACCGGCAGCAGCCAACTGAACCAGTGCGCCAGCGTGGCCACGGCGATTTCAGCCAAAACGCCCAGCGCGCACTCCAGCGTAAACAGCAGCACGCCTCTACCCGAGCCGTAGCGGCGTCTGGGCATGAAAATCGAATGCGCGAAGAAACTCCGAGACAAACCCGCACTCACTTTCCGCTCCCGCAGGCGCAGGAGCGACGTAACCCGCCCACGCCAAAGCGCCGGCGGCCTCTCCGCAGCAAAAGACTAAATGCGGAAACTGGCTCCGCGCAGCAGAAGCTGTGCCAGGAAAAGTTCAGTGTATCAGTTTCTTTAATACACGCTCATTTGGGGCGGTCATAACTGGAGCGCGCCCGACGCAATTACATGACGAATAGCCTCCTGAAAAGGGACTCGACTTACGATTTGGTTCTGCATATAAAATCTTTTCTGCTTCCTCATATTTTCTTTATGCAAAGTTTGCGTTACTAATAATAGTTTGAATTACACGCCATGACGCCGTGATCATCACCGCGTTGCAGACTGTGCCGTGCACCTGTTGACGAACAGGCGCAGCACTTTATCTTCGCAACGCCGACGCGGCCCGATATAAGGGTGCTCGCGTCCATTGGATTGAATCTGCTTTGTGTTACTCACGAATTTCTTGGAGGAAATGTGCCCATGCATCCCAGCGTAAAAATCGTACTGAGATCGATCGCCGGAGCTTCGATGTCCATTGCGCTCCTAGCCACTGCACAAACGCCAGCTACGCAAGCACCAGCCGCACAAACGCCAGCCGCCGCACCCGNNTTCATCGACGGCTATTACAGCTTTAACACCAACCGCCCGAACACTCAGGATGGCTACGATCAGGTCAACCAGCTTTACAACTTCAACGACAAAACCGATCAGTTCGAGCTCAGCGCCGCCAAGCTGACCTTGAATCACGATCCAGACCCGGTCGGCGTGCACATTGATTTTATTTATGGCCGCACCAACAGCCTGATTAATGCGGCGCCTTCCAACACCACATCTTCTGACCAGTTGAATTATCTCGAACAGGCGTTCTTGAGCCTGAAACCGCCCAAGGGCAAGGGCTTCGAGCTGGACTTCGGCAAATTCACCACCTCGGCCGGCGCCGAAGTGATCGAAGCCAAAGATAACTGGAATTATTCCCGCTCGCTGCTCTTCGTGAACGCAGTTCCCTACTGGCACTTCGGCGCGCGCGCATCCATGCCTGTCAGCAAAACGGAGACGATCGGCTTGCACTTGGTCAACGGCTGGAACAATGTCTCCAAAGGCAACGGCGGCATCACGGGCGGATTGACCAGCGCCTATGTGAAGCCTAAGTACACGTGGAATTTGAATTACTATGTCGGCCCGGAGAACGCCAACACCACCAATGGACAACGCAATTTGATCGACACAACGCTACTGTTGACGCCGACGGCGAAGTTCAATGCCTATATCAACTACGACTATGGTCAAAACCGCGATGGCGTCTACGTGCAAAACGGGGTGGCCGCCGGCGATACGAAGCTGAATCACTGGCAAGGCGTCGCTTTCGCCGCGCACGGCCAAGTTACCGGAACGCAGGCGCTGACCGGCCGCTTCGAATACTACAATGACCCGAACGGCTTTATGACCGCAACGGCCCAGCACTTATACGAGTTCACCGCGACTTATGAATATAAGTGGACTGAAGGTCTGTTGATGCGAGCAGAGTATCGCGGCGACTTCTCGAGCGAAAACTACTTCCATAAGCTATCCAATCAGACCAGCGATCAGCAATCCACGCTGACGGTGGCGTTCATCGCCTTCTTTGGTCCCAAGCGCTAGAACAGAGTTTCAACGGTCGCGCCTATTCGGCCGCGCTGCCAATACAGCAGATCAAGCGGCTGAATAGGCAATAGTCTCTACTCTCGACTGACAACGTTCAGTCGAGAGTATTTTTTTGCAATGAAGCGCTAAATCGCGCTGCGCGCCTGCCTGGGCAGCGCCGAAGATTCATCCACTCCTGAAGCAATCCAGTTAAATTCGTTTCTTTATTCCGTCCTCATTGAAGCGGACATAGACTCATTTCATCAAGGGATTATAAGGAATTCGTAGCCAAACCATTATTACCGGCAGCCGCCCGCCGGAAGAAGCCCAAAGAAATGCAACCCTCAGGAGAATGTTCATGGCAGAACAAAAAGCCCCTAAGATGCAGGCCACACTTGGCCTAACCGGGTTGACCAGTAACGCGATGGCGCTGATCGCTCCCGGAGCCTTCCTCTGGCTCACCTTTTACATGCAGTCCACCTCTGGCGTCGCCGGTCAACCGTCCACCGCGCCGGCCATGTGGATCGGTATCTTCGCCGCGTTGATTCTTTGCCTGGCAACCGCCGTCGCATACGCGGAGATCTCCAAACTCTACCCCGGCACCGGTTCCAGTTACTACTATGCCGAGCAGGCGATGCTCTCTACGGATAAGGGCTTCAAATATGCCCGCATCGCCAAGTTCATCGTTGGTTGGGGTTCGCACCTTTACTACTGGGTCTATCCNNTCCTCAGCGGCTCCAATCCCGGTCCGGTCTTCATGGCGCTGATCGCCGTTGTCTTTTCCTTCTTCGTGGCCTGGATCGCCTCCCGCGGCGCTAACGCCTCCACGGCGGTCAATCTTGCCATCAACATCGTGCAGATTTCGGCGCTGGTGGTCTTTAGCGTACTGGCTCTGGGCTATCGTTCCAGCCACCCGTCGGGCACGACCGGCTTCCAGTACGATTCGCAGTCGCTTTCAACTTACACCTACCAATTCGCCACCAATCCCAAGGACGGCACGACTCTGCGCGACTCGACAGGTGCGCCGATGCCCTTGCTGGATACGGCCGGCAAGCCGGTTCCCTT
>PMHC01000268.1 GCA_003156495.1 Acidobacteriaceae bacterium | reverse complement strand
ACGGCTGCGCCACCTGCATCGGTAACTCAGGACCTCTCGCGGAAGATGTATCCAAGTCAATATCAGAGAATAGTTTAGTCGCAGTAAGCGTGCTTTCAGGCAACCGTAACTTTGAAGGCCGCGTTAACGTCGATGTCCGCGCCAACTACCTTATGTCTCCGCCGCTGGTCGTCGCCTACGCCCTGGCCGGACGCATCGATCACAACTTCGACGCCGATCCACTTGGTCTCGATCACGCCGGCAAGCCGGTCTTCCTTCGCGACCTTTGGCCCACACAGGCTGAAATAGCCGAAGTCGTCTCGAACGCCGTTTCCAGCGACAGCTTCCGCAAAGAGTACGCCACAGTTTCAAAGGGAGACGCCAACTGGCAGGGCCTGCGCTTCCCCTCGGGCGAGGTCTACCAGTGGGAACCGGATTCGACCTACATCCGCCACGCTCCCTACTTCGACGGCATCGCGCTCACCCCGGCCCCTGTCACGGAAATCTCCGGCGCGCGCGTTCTCGCTCTGCTTGGCGACTCGGTTACCACCGACCACATCTCCCCTGCTGGAGCCATCAAGGCCAACGGACCTGCCGGCAAATACTTAGCCGAGCACGGTGTTAAACCCGCCGAGTTTAATTCCTACGGATCGCGCCGCGGCAATCACGAGGTCATGGTCCGCGGAACCTTCGCCAACGTTCGACTGCGCAACCGGCTCGCCCCCGGAACCGAAGGCGGCGTTACGCGTCTGCTGCCCGAAGGCGAGCAGATGTCGATCTTCGACGCAAGCGTTAAGTACGCAGAGCGCAAGGTTCCACTGATCGTTCTCGCCGGCAAGGAGTACGGCTGCGGCAGCTCACGCGACTGGGCCGCCAAAGGGCCCAAACTTCTTGGTGTTCGCGCCGTTATCGCCGAAAGTTTTGAGCGCATTCATCGTTCGAATCTCGTCGGCATGGGCATTCTGCCGCTCGAATTCGAGCCCGGCCAAAGCGTCGCCGCCCTCGGCCTCACCGGCGAAGAAACTTACGACCTCGTCGGCCTCGCCGTGCTGCTCGATTCCGGCTTCGCGCACGGCCGCATACTCCGCGTCAAAGCTACGTCGAGCGATGGCACCATCAAGGAATTCGAAACCAAGCTCCGCATCGACACACCGCAGGAGGTCGAGTACTACCGGCATGGCGGTATTCTGCAGTACGTTCTGCGCCAACTCGCCGCCAAATAATTCGAGCGGCGGGCAACTCCTCTGACTTTGGGTGCCCCATCTTCACCGATTTGCGCTTTCTGCGAATCGGCTGGAGCATTTTTACCAATCGTGTATCGGACTCATGATCGCCGAGTTGACGCGAAGATCAGTGAGCGGCAACCTTCAGCACGATTAGATACTCTACAGAATTGGTAAAAATGCTCCAAGGTGGGTTCCACAAAAACTCGCGCTTGATCTCTCGGGTGCGATACTTTTACTAGCTTTTGCAAAATCCCGATGATTGTTTCCCTGATTGTTTTCATCACTATCGTTGTCTTGAGCCTACCGGCCGCCGCCGTTTTTATTCCCTTAGCTCTCGTCACCGGCAACGTTGGGCCGCTCAACGCCGTGGGCTGCTGGATTGCCCGCGTTGCCGTGCGCATGGCAGGCGTCCGCGTACGCTTCGAGGGCCGCGACCGCATACCGCGCGACCGCGCCTGTATCTTCATGGCCAACCACCTCTCGAACCTCGACCCACCCGCGCTCATCGCCAACCTTCCCGGCCGCACGTCGGTTTTTCTCAAGCGCTCGCTGATGAAGCTGCCCATTCTCGGTTACGCCTTCAAGCTCGGCGACTACATCCCGGTAAGCCGCAACGGCAGCCCCGAAAGCGCCAAGCAAAGCGTCGATTTCGCCTGCCGCGTTTTGGCTAAAGGCGTACACATCGCCACCTTTGTCGAGGGCCACCGCTCCCACAGTGGCCGTCTTCTCCCCTTCAAAAAAGGTCCTTTTTACCTCGCAAAAGACTCAGGCGCGCCCTGCGTTCCCGTCTCCATCTATGGAACCGAAAAGATCATTCCCTGGGGCAGCTCACGCATCTACCCCGGAACCGCGCACATTGTCTTCCACCCCCCCATCGACCCGGCCGCCTACTCCACACGCGAGGAACTGATGCAGGCCGTACGCACGGCCATCGCCAGCGGCCTGCCGGAGTGGATGCGGCAATAAAAAAGGTCCGCGACGCATACGCCGTGGACCTTTCCTTCAACTTCAATTTCAGCAATACATTACTCTTCGTCAAAGCGCTCTATAAACGCGTCGAAGTCCTCTAAACGCGCATATTCGATAATCACCTTCCCACGCCCGTTGTGGTCCTCAATCGTGACCTTCAATCCCAGTGTGCGCTGCAAACGTTCCTGAGCGTCGCGCACATTCGGGTCAACCGGAGGAACCGGCTTTGGCTCCTTTTTGTTCTTACGGCTCGGATCGATGATTCCCTGCACATAATTTTCTGTTTGGCGAACAGAAAGCGAAAGAGCGGCCACCTTTTGCGCGGCCTTCTCCATTTCCTCCGCGTGCTCCAGACCGAGCAGTGCGCGCGCGTGGCCAAAGCTCAGCTCACCGGATTCGACCCGTGTCTGTACCGATGACGGCAGGCGCAGCAATCGCAAAAAGTTCGAAACCGTCGCCCGATCTTTGCCAGTGCGCTGTGCCATCTGCTCCTGCGTCATATGGAACTCGCGCGAAAGCCGTTCGAAGGCCCGCGCTTGCTCCATCGCGTTCAGGTCTGCGCGCTGCAAGTTTTCGACGATGGTGATTTCCATCGCCTGCTCGTCGGAGACCTGGCGCAGAATCGCCGGAACCGTCGTTTTGCCGGCCTGCTTGGAGGCTCTCCACCGCCGCTCACCGGCAATCAACTGATAGCGCCCATTGGCCAGCGGCCTAACAAGAATCGGCTGCACTACGCCGTTGGCGGCAATCGAGGCGGCTAGTTCGGCCAGATGCTCGGGATCGACATGCGACCGGGTTTGGAAGGGATTGGCCTCGATATGGTCAATGGGAATTTCGCGCGGCTTTCCGCCTTGATTCTCAGCGGCAGCAGCTGGCGCGGCGTGCACCCGCGGCAACAGCGAATCGAGGCCTTTTCCCAGGGCGCGGCGTTTATTTTCGGGGGCAGCAACGGTCATCGTTCAAATCCTTTTTCTTTTTTTTGACTTGTTTTACAAAAAATCTCGGGTGGGCAACCGATCCAGCATCAGGCATAAGGCCAGAAGTGTAGCTTTCTCTCCGGAAGCTTCTCTCCGCGGGCCTTACGCTCGGCGGCGCGCGGGCTTTCGATCTTATTCCGCGCCAAGAACTCACCCGCCATCTCAAAGTAGGCTTCAGTGCCGCGCGACCGCGGATCGTAAAGCGCTACGGGCTGGCCGTGGCTGGGCGCCTCGGCCAAACGGACATTTCTTGGAATCACCGTATGGTAAAGGATGTCTTTGAAGTACTCGCGCAGCGTATCGGTCACCTGCTGAGCCAAGTTGGTGCGGTCGTCGTACATTGTCAGCAGAACGCCTTCAATCGTCAGGTCTGGATTGAAGTTGGCGCGTACCCGCTCGAGTGTCGCGACCAGTTCGGAGATCCCCTCGAGAGCAAAGTATTCGGCCTGCATGGGAACGACCAGCGTCTCGGCGGCGCACAGCACATTCAGAGTAAGCAGATCGAGAGCCGGCGGGCAATCGAGAATGATCAGGTCATAGCCGGCGCGCACCTGTTCGAGCGCGTCGCGGAGGCGCATCGTGCGGTCATCGGCCGGCGCCAACTCAATATTGGCGCCGGTCAGATTCTTCGAACCAGGTAGCATCCACAGATTGTCGACTTCCGTAGGCAGAATCACCTGCTCGGCGGGGCTGTCGCCCACCAGCACATCGTAAATAGAGTGGCGGTTATCGTCGCGCTGAAAACCGAGCCCCGAGGAGGCATTTGCCTGGGGATCGCAGTCGACCAACAGGGTCTTAAGACCCTCGAGCGCTAGACATGCGGAGAGATTGATTGCCGTGGTGGTCTTTCCCACGCCACCCTTCTGATTAACGAGGCCTACGATCTTGCTCATGGGCTTCCAGAGTAAAGGCGCGGGGCTAAATTCACCAAAAGACTTGCACTGTGGGAAACTCGAACAACCTGTGGAAAGCAGCTGGGCGGCGTGCGGATGGAATTTTGTAAACCATTGTTAAATCGATAGATGGAGGAGACAGCTTTTTGTAAACACCTGAAGCGAAAAAATCTAACTTTCGGTGGAAAAGTAACTAGTTTTGAGGTCGGATTTTAAGATTTTTTGGGGGCGTTCCACTATGGGACCATTTTAATTTTTGAATCGAAATGGGAATTGTTCCACGTGGAACGCTTCCTTTTTCGCGCCATTATCTCCGCCACTTGTTCCACGTGGAACAATCACGCTAAATCGATAGCGGCTGCGGTTGTACTAATTAAGGTCTGTCAGCGCTTGCAGAAATCCACACCAACAACTTTACCTTTATCGACAGCGCACTAAAAATAGGCCAGGCTGAGTCTTCTAGAGCATTTATACCAATGTAAAGTGCCGAATCGTGCTGAAGGTTGCCGCTCACTGATCTTCGCGTCAACTCGGCGATCCTGAGTCCTATACATTATTGGTAAAAATTCTCGACTGAATCTGTGGTGGTCGAAAAATTTATCTACCGCCCGCCGACACAGTAAAAGCATTCGCAGACAAAAGATGCGTAAGAGACAGGAACAAAATAATGCGAAAAATAACTACAGGATCTTCGACTGCGTTTGGCCAAAAACTCGGCCAGCCTTCGCTCAGAATGATGCCGGATTTGTATTCAATATCCAAACACTATTGTCGAAACGACCAAACTAATTCGATCGACCAACACAGACAAAAAATTAACAATTGATTTTCTGTCCGATGGCCAGAACTCGGGATTCACCTGGCAATCGAAGCGGTTCGCCCCAGGCGAAAGGCTCACCGGCAGCCGTCTTCAGTTGCAGTAACTCTGATTCGGTCGTCATCAGCGCCAGCCACTTCGAATCGGCTACTAGAGGCGCGGCAGCAGCGACCGCTTTCGGCATCTTGTCGACAGCCCGCAGCGTGACGCAATCAAAGCTCTCGTCCAAGTTCTCAGCCCGCTGCGCAAAGACCTTTGCCTGGATTCCGAGCAAACGGACAGCTTCTTGCAAAAAAGCAGCCTTCTTGCCTTGCGATTCGGCCAGCGTCACAGTTATCTCCGGTCGGCAAAGCGCAATAGGAATTCCAGGCAATCCAGCACCGGAACCAAAGTCGAGCAGAGAGGCGATTCCGTTAGGAAGAAAACGTGCAACCTCAATGGATTCAACAAAATGTCGTGAAATGATCCCATCTTCGTCGCGGATAGCCGAGAGATTCACCTTTTGGTTCCAGCGAATAAACAGCGAAAGATAATCTTCGAAGCGCTGCGCCGTCTCCAGATCGAGCGGTTGAATGCCTGACTCAATCAAAAGGTGATTAAGTCGATCGGATGCGCCAATCACACTCATCAATCTCGCTCTTTCTTTTCAGGTTGCGATCGCTTCCAATCCCAAGCGGCCTGAATGAACGAGGCAAAGATCGCGCGGGAAAACTCGCTCTGCGCGTAGCTGCGCTCGGGGTGCCACTGCACGGCAACGACAAAGTGATTCGCGTCATCAAGCTCTACCGCCTCAATGACGCCATCGGCCGGCGAAACAGCAGCCAGCTTTAATCCAGTACCAAGCCGTCGAATCGCCTGATGGTGACTGGAGTTGACCTGAATCTCGGCACTACTTCCCTCGCCCAGCAGCGCAAACAGCCTGGTTTCTGGGGCTATCCGAACCGAATGCGCCTCTACGACATCGCGTCCTGGCCGGTGGTTGACCGCGGTCTTCAAGTCCTGCACGAGAGCACCGCCACGCCAGACATTCAAGGTCTGCGCGCCGTGGCAGATGGCCAGAACCGGTAAGCGATGCGCGAAGGCCCGGCGCAAAAGCAACTCGTCAACCTTCGACCTAACCGGATCGTCCTCACCACACTCAGGCGCACGATCCTCGCCATAGCGTCGCGGATCGACATCGAAGCGGCAGCCGGGAAGCAAAATTCCCTGTGCGCCATCAAGCAGACGAGCAATAGCCTCGGGAGATTCGGCGAGTGGAACAATGACAGCCTCGGCTCCTGCGGCCTTGAGCGCGTCAACATACGTCGGCAGCGCTCGCCGGTTATACTCCGAGTCGCGACTGGTAGCTTCGGGAATGGCGATAGATACGACCATGCAATCAGTGTAAAGCCAACCTTAACGGGCCAATAGCTCAACAATTGCGGCGCGCAGCCGCGCGGTCAACTCTGCGACCTGGCGCACGCTCATGCCAGCAGTCTCAATCGGCTCGCCCACGCGCATAGCCAGCTTACCCGGATAGAAGTGATGGGTGTGCATTGGCAGTAGGTCGAAGACGCCGACCAGAGCGATGGGCACCAGCGGAACCTGCGCGCGAATGGCCAGATAGGCGGCGCCAGAAAGAAAGGGATTCAGCTCACCGTCGAGCGTGCGCCTGCCTTCGGGAAAGACGCAGAGCGGCATGCCGGCGCGCAGCGTCTTGACGGCCGCGCCGAGGCTTGAGCGCGTCATCTGCTGGTTTTCGGTATCGATCGCCATCTGGCCTGAGCGCTCAAGGTACCAGCCGATGAACGGCAGCCGCCAAAGCTCTTTTTTGGCCATAATGCGGAACTGAAAGGGCAGATTGGCAAAGAGTACCGGCACATCCATGTAGGAGGTGTGATTGGAGGCGTAGACGGCCACCGGGCATTTGCGCAGATTCTCCGCGCCCTCGACGGTGAGCGGCGACCATGAGCAGCAGACCGAAATCCGCGCCCAGAGGCGCGCGATGCGGTGCTGCACGCGACCTCGGCGATCAAATAACGAGGCGGCCAGCGCCAGCGAGCCACAAAGCGCCGTCATCAAAAAAAAGAACGGCGCCTGCAGCAGATTCGATTTCCAGCGGTAGTACCTCGGCAGCGGATTCGGCCTACGACCCATCACAACTCACCTTCGCCGGCCCGCAACAGCACACGCGCCTCGCCTACCAAATATACCGAACCGGAGACGATCACCACACCGCCGGCCACATCTTGCCGCGCCGTGCGCAAGGCTTCCTTAACCGATGCGGCAGCCAGCGTCGGCGTTCCTGTCAGACGGGCCGCTTCCATCAGATCGTCAACCGTAGTCGCGCGTGGACTATGAATCGGCGCAACGATGACCCGATCGAAGAGCGGAAAAAGAATCCGCGCCATTTCGGCCGCCGGCTTGTCACGCAGACAACTGAAGACCAGCACGCGCGGTTTTCTATCTCCTAAAAAATTGTGCAGCGCGGCGCGCAAAGANNCCCGCCGGATTGTGCGCCACATCAAGAATCCACTCCGCTCCGTTGCTAATGATCCGCTCCAGCCGCCCAGGCCAGACCGTTTCGCGAATTCCCTTCTCCAGCGCCGCTGCCGTAACCGGAAAACCGTGCCGACCGGCCAACTCAACGGCAGCAGCAATCGCCAACGCCACGTTCCGCTGCTGATGCGCCCCAGCCAGCGGCGAATCCACATGAACGGCCGCGCCCAGCGCTTGAACCGAATACGCGCCAACAGTTTCCGCCGGCGGCAGATACGCAACGGAGTCGACCGCGCGTGCACCCAACTCAGCGGCCTTTTCGGCCAACACACTGTTCGCCTCGGCTAGCTGCGGCAGCGCGATCATCGTTCCACCCTCGCGCAAAATTCCAGCCTTCTCGCGGGTAATGGCGGCGATCGTGGGACCAAGCCACTCGGTATGATCGAGCGAAATATCGGTAATAACGGAAAGCAGAGGCTCAACTACATTTGTAGCGTCCAGCCGACCGCCCATTCCGACTTCGAGAACGGCAATGTCGATTTTTTTTTCGGCAAAGTAGGCGAAGGCTAAAGCCGTCAGTAATTCAAAAAAACTCGGCAACTGCGGCAGCCGTGCAGCCTTCATCAGCTCCTGCGCGGCACTGTTTACTTTAAAGTAAAGTCGCGAAAAATCCTCATCTGCAATCTCGGCGCTATCGATCCTGATGCGCTCATTAGGCCTCTCCAGATGCGGCGAAGTATAGAGCCCTACCCGCTGCCCAGCCGCCCGCATAATCGATGCCAGCGTCGCGGCTGTCGAGCCTTTGCCGTTGGTTCCAGCAATCAGCACCGAGCGAAATTGCCGCTGCGGATCGCCTAAAGCGCCGAGCAATGTTCGCACTTCATCAAGAGAAAATTTACGCCTCGGCTGACCCGCTTTTGCATACAGCTCCGGCCCCATTGCTTTTAATTGTTCGATTGCCGCCGCATATGACATGAATAATTCAGTATAAGAGCAGGCACGAAACTGAGCCTATTGGCCAGGAAAATCGCCTCCCGCCATATTCCCCTTTTGTGCAAGAAGCGTCACTTCGATCTCACTCTACCTATTGATCTTCGGCGCGTCATCCACATAGGTACCCCGGCTTCCACAGGGCTTTTTGCAGCCCCTGTGCGAGAGGTGGGAAACAGATAGCCGATCTAGAGCGTTTCTGCCCTTTATCCAAATATCCTGATATGCACAGCCAAGTTTTGGAAAACTCGCACCATAGTTAAACTTATTTATTTCAATAACATCGTCTAAATTCCCACTTTTCCTACAAGCCTACGGCGATTATTAGCTTTTAAATCTCTTTTCTTACACACAAATCACCGTCGCGTGAGCTGTAGCTGCAAAATAAGCTTTTGGATTTTTCCGCGACCGAATCTTCCTTCACGAAAACTCACAATAAATATGTACCGAAGAATGCAGAAAATTGACGCTTTTTCCACGTGAGCAAAATTGACTTTGTATCGCTACAATCAACCACAAGAAACAAAAGCCGTTTCCGCTGCCCAGCCAGGTGTTATAAAGTGTGGGCAGAGCGGTAACGGCCTCTAATCGAGGGGTGTGCTATGCCAGAGGTGGAAACCGAAGAAATCGAAAAGCCGGCCGCAGAAGGGGCAGCGATGGAGATCTCAGTAAGCCGCCAAGATCTTTTGAAGGAACTCACCGCGACGCAGAGCGTCGTCGAGCGCAAGACCACCATCCCGATTCTGTCGAATTTTCTCATCGAAGCCGACGGAGAATGCCTGAAGATTACTGCCACTGACCTCGATCAGGCCATCACCACCAGCGCCGCCGCCAAGGTGAAAAAGCCCGGTTCCTGCACAATTCCCGCGCGCAAACTGTACGACTACATCAAACTGCTTCCTGATGGTGACATTTCCATCAAGCTGCTTGAGAACCACTGGGTACAGATCCGCAGCGGCCGTTCCAACACCAAAATGGTCGGCATGGCCCGCGCCAACTACCCGCAGGTTCCTGAGTTTCCAACAATTGCCGCCACCAGCATTCCGTCCGCCGCGCTGCGCACCTTGATTGCGCGCACCATCTTCGCCATCTCCAACGAGGAGTCCCGCTATACGCTCAACGGCGCGCTACTCGTCCTCAAAGCGGAGTCACTGGCCATGGTCGCTACCGACGGCCACCGGCTCTCTTTCGTTGAAAAGCCAAACGAAACGCTGGAAGGCATCAGCGGCGAAAAGCGCGTCCTAATCCCGCGCAAGGCGCTGCAGGAGCTGCAGCAGCTTCTCTCCTCGACCGAGGGCGACAAAATTGAATTTGCCGACGATGAGCACACGCTCTTTTTCCGCATCGGCCACCGCACGCTATCGAGCCGCAAGCTCACCGGCCAGTTCCCCAACTATGAGGCCGTCATGCCGCACGACAATACCAAGTCGGCCGTTGTCCGCTCGACGGAGCTCTCGCAGGCCATTCAGCGCGTTGCACAGTTCGCCGACGAGCGCTCCGGCGC
>PMHC01000112.1:3896-8123 GCA_003156495.1 Acidobacteriaceae bacterium | reverse complement strand
CGAGCGGCTTGAGGTTGATGGAGATGCGGCCGCTGTTCAGCGTGGTGTTAACGCCATCGGCACCGATGAAAGACGACAGGCTTTCGACGGCCGGATCCTGCAGAATGATCCGCGCCAGTTCCTTTTGCTTTTCCGACATGGCCGCGTAAGAGATCGACTGCGAGGCCTGCGAAATGCCTTGAATGACGCCCGTATCCTGCACGGGGAAAAAGCCCTTGGGAATGACGATGTAGAGCGCGATGGTCAGCACGAGCGTGGCCAGAGCCACCAGCAGCGTGATGGGCTGGTAGCGCAGAACCACTTTCAACGTACGGCCATAGAAGGCGATCAGATTGTTGACGGTGCGCTCGGAGAACTGGTAGAAGCGGCCCTGCTGTTTTTCCGGTTCGTAACGGAGAATGCGCGAGCACATCATCGGCGTCAGGGTCAGCGAAACGACGGCCGAAATCACAATCGTTACCGCCAGGGTGACGGCGAACTCGCGGAAGAGCCGGCCGGAAACATCGCCCATGAACAACAGAGGAATCAGCACGGCAATCAGCGAGACGGTCAGCGACATGATGGTGAAGCCGATCTGTCCGGCGCCGGTCAGCGCCGCCTCCATCGGCGGCATGCCCGCCTCCAGATAGCGGCTGATGTTCTCGATCATCACGATGGCGTCATCGACCACGAAGCCGGTGGCGATGGTTAGCGCCATCAGCGAAAGATTGTCGAGCGAGTAGCCGAGCAGATACATCACCGCGAAGGTGCCGATGAGCGAAAGCGGCACGGCCACGCTGGGAATGATGGTGGCGCGAATGTTGCGCAGGAAGAAAAAAATCACCATCACGACCAGCACGATCGCCAGCATCAATTCAAACTCGACATCGTGCACCGAGGCTTGAATGCTGGTAGTCATATCGGTCAGGGTGGTGACCTTGATCGAGGCCGGCAGGTTGGTTTCCAGTTGCGGCAGCACCTTGCGGACGGCGTTGACCACCGCGATGGTGTTGGCGCCGGGCTGGCGCTGGATGTTGAGAATCACCGCCGGCGTCATGTTCATCCAGGCCGCTTGCTTGGTGTTCTCCACGCCATTGAAGACGTTGGCTACGTCTTTGACGAAAACCGGCGCGCCGTTCGAGTAGGAGACGAGGACGTCTTTGTACTGCTCGGCCTGAGTAATCTGGTCGTTGGCGTCGATCTGGTAATCCTGCCGCGGTCCGTCAAAGTTGCCTTTGGCCGAGTTCACGCTGGCCCGGGTCAGCGCCGTGCGCACATCCTCCATGTTCAGCCCGTGCGCCGACAGTTGCACCGGGTTGACCTGGATGCGTACGGCGGGCTTTTGTCCGCCGCTGATCGAAACCATGCCCACGCCGCTCAATTGCGACAGCCGCGGCGCCAGACGCGTGTCCACCAGGTCTTCAACCTGCGACAGGGGCAGTGAATCGGAGCTGATGGCCAGCGTCATGACCGGCGCGTCGGCCGGATTGGTCTTGCTATAGACCGGCGGCACGGGCAGGTCGGAGGGCAGATAGGTCTGTCCGCCGTTGATCGAGGACTGTACCTCTTCCTCGGCCACGTCGAGGCCAAGTGAAAGGTTGAATTGCAGTACGATGACCGACACGCCGCCGGCGCTGGTCGAGGTCATCTGGTTCAGCCCCTGCATCTGGCCGAACTGGCGCTCGAGCGGCGCGGTCACGGTGGTCGCCATCACGTCGGGGCTGGCGCCGGGATAGAAGGTCAGCACCTGAATCGTCGGATAGTCGACCTGCGGCAGCGCCGAAACCGGCAACTGCGTAAAAGCGACCAAGCCTGCGAGCAAGATTGCGGCCATCAACAACGACGTGGCGACCGGCCGCAGAATAAATGGCCGGGAAGGACTCATGGAGCAGCCTCACCGGCGGCGTCATCTGAGGTGGAAGGAATCTTCACTTTGGATTGGTAGACGTTCGAACCGTTTACCAGCTTCTCAAAGCTGCTGTTGGCTACCACGTCGCCGAGCTGGATTCCCGCCACCACGGTGTAACCGCGGTCCGAGACGCCGGTCTTGACGGTTCTTATCACCGCCTTGTTGCCTTGAATAAGGTACACGAAATCGGTCGAACCGTTGTGCTGGATGGCCGAGGAAGGCAGCAGCGTCTTGTCTTGCAGCGTTTTCACCAGCAGACGCGCATTGACGAATTGGTTGGCGAACAGTTCGCCGTTCTTGTTGTCGAACTCGGCGCGCAGCTTCACGGTGCCGGTGGTCGTGTCGATCTGATTATCGACGGTGAGCAGTTTTCCCTTGGCCAGCAGTTGAGTCTTGGTGCGGTCCCAGGCCTCTACCGGGAGCGCCTTCTGATGGCGCATTTGTTCCAAGACCTGCGGCAGATTGTCCTCGGCCAGCGTGAAGACGACCGTGATCGGCTGCACTTTGGTGACGACCGCCAGCGCGGTAGTGGAATTGGCCGTGACCAGATTGCCCGGATCGACCAACCGCAGGCCCACGCGGCCGTCAATCGGCGACTTGATGTGGCAGTAGCTCACCTCGATCTGGTCGTACCGTACGGTAGCTTCGTCGTTTTTCACCGTGCCCTGATCCTGAATCACGAGCTTTTCCTGATCTTCGAGGGTCTGGCGTGGAATGGCGTTTTTGGCCCAGGCAGTCTGGTAGCGCTTCAAATCCATCTGCGCTTGAGCCAGCAGGCTCCGGTCGCGATCGAGCGAACCTTGGGCCTGCGCCAGTTGCGCCTCGTAGGTGCGGGAATCGATATCGATCAGAGGCGAGCCTTTGCGAACAATCTGCCCCTCGCGGTAATGCACGACGGTGATGACGCCAGTGACCTGCGCGGTAATCGTATCGGTATAAAGCGGCGTTACCGTGCCGATGGCGTCCAGGTAGACACCAATGTCGCCCTTGGACGCGGTGGCGGTGGTGATCGGCACCTGTCCGCCTTTCGCGCCGGGACCGTGTCCCGCGGCTGCATCTGTGCTGCCGCTATGCTGCGTGTAGACCCAGACAAACAGCAGCGCGAACAGAAGCAGCACGACTGCCCAGATCCAAAGGTGGCGGCGTTTTTTAGCGGAGTCGGTGGGCGGTTGCCCTGGTTCGGATTGCCCAGGCTCGGAATGTGCAACAGACAAAGATTGATCCATCGTCGTTTTCTTCTCGTATGTCTGGTTACAAACACGCGGTCAATAGAGGCATTTTCTCATAATCAAAATCGCGGACCGATTGCGCTGAATTGAATTTTTGCACGCAATGATGGAGCGCCCCCAATAGGGACTTACCGCCATTGCATTTTTCAATTCAGAACGGACGCAAAGTCTGAAGTGCCTACGGTTCTAACGAACCAGTCATGCACACAAGTTCTTTATATGTATTGACGCTGGACCGCGCGAAATAGTTGCACAGGCAGCCGTGACGCGTACAGCCATTGCATTTTTACCCATAGCGCATAAGTTTCATGATCGCCGGGTTGATGCGAACATCAGTGAGCGGCAACCTTCAGCGCAATTCGGCACTCCGCTGAATGGGTAAAAACGCTCTATTTGCCTTGGCGAAAAGGAGCGATTGGTGTTTCGTCCGCTTCTCGCCAAGGCGGAAAGCCAATTGAGCTATTGCGCCGTAGGCGCGGTTTCGCTCTGCGGCGCTGGCACTGCATTGTCTGCCGGTGTTGCGGCGGCCGCTTCGTAGCGTTGCAGCTTGTAGAAGATTGGTGTCACCTCAAAGGGCATCTTGTCGCGCGCGTTCATCGGAGCGTAGCGCTTGGCGTTCAGCATGTGCACCTTGTCGTCCCAGGGATCGGTCTTGAGCCAACTGCCCAAGGGCAGCGCCGCCGTCTGCGACAGATCGTCCCAGTTCAGCTTCGGCGATTGCTTCCACAGATCGGTCAGCCAGGGCGTGCCATCGGCCTTCAACAGCGAGTCGCCCAGCTTGGGCGTGTTCAACTGCTTCAAGACCTTTGCCCGATCGACTAACTGCGCGTAGAAAAGCCCCGCGCTCGGCAGCTTGTCTTTGTACATCGAGGCTTGCAGATATTCCATCGCGCGCTTTGAGGCGCTCGCGTTATCCACGTCCGTATGGTTCATGTCGATGCGCCGGAAGGTCGATTCGTCGGGGAAAAGCAGACGGTCGTTGAAGGCGTAGCGCGTGTCGATGTGATGGCCCATGGCGATATGCGCCAGCTCGAGCGCCACCACCGAAGCAATCGACTCTTCGTTCGGCAGCGAGTCGATCAGCCCCTTCGAAATCAGAATCGTGTTGCC
>PMHC01000112.1:0-3862 GCA_003156495.1 Acidobacteriaceae bacterium | reverse complement strand
TCGAGCGGCGCCACCAGCCCGGCTTCGACCAAACGGTCGATCACGTTGTTCTCGGCCTGCGTAACCCACATGCGCGAGGCTTGCAGCGGGCCCACATCCTCCGAGTCGCCGCTCTTGTCTTCGGCGTCGTCCACCTTCACGCTGACGTTTTCGCTATCGCGCGTCGGCAGCTTCAGCGAGTAGCCCCAGAAGTGCGTTTGCGCCTTCAGCCCCACGGAGTTTTTCGCTTCCGTGCGCTGCGTCTCTTCAACGTAAACCGTCACCGGCAGCCAGATTCCCGGCTGCACATTCATTCGCCACGAGTCGAAGTGGAAATAATATTTCGACGAGTCTTCGGTCGTTGGCCCGGCGTAGGTGCCGTTGAAGCGCACCACGTTGCCGCCCTCGTCCTCAACCCAGACGCGGCCGTAGAAGCGGCCCATCCCCTTCACATCGGCCTTGGGGTGCGCGTCGAAGACCCATGTGCGCACCGACCCCAAAAACTCCCGCCGTACAAAACTGAAAACGTAATGCTGGCGGTCGAAGCCCGACGGATCGATGAACATCATCTGCATAAATCCGTTGGGGCTGTAGGTGAATTTTTCCAGGCCCAGCGCTTTGGTCAGCAGTCCGATCGAGGCCAGCGAGTTTTTAAAGAAGCCTTTTTTATCGGCCGCCTTGGGCTCGTAAGACTTGTCGAAAAAAATCTTGCCGAAGTCGACGCGGCTGAGCATGTAGTAGTCGTTGACCGGCACCTGATAGAGCTTCACGTCGGGGCGCGTGTCTTGGATGTAGGTCTCGACCAGAGGCGTGCGCAGCCGGATGTTTTTGATCAGCACCTTCTCCTGCGCGATGGCGCGATCGACCAGCGCCGCCTGCTCGGCGGTCAACTGACGGGCAGGCTCGAACTTCGGCTGCCGTTTGCGCGCGTACCCACTGGTCGCGCACAGCGCCAGAATCAATAGGGCGAAGGGGATCTTGCGAAAGGTCATCGACTGCTCCTTGCTACGTTTTTCCGTCGGGCTACATTCTTCCGTCGAGCTACATTTTTCCGCCAGGCTACGTTCTTTTTGCCGAACTGCGTCTTTCTATCGGCTCTGACGGGGTCTTGCTTGCCTGCCTACTATGTAGTCGGGTTCGACGGGAATCTGGACTACAAACATATCCACGAACAGCTTATCCGCTATGGCCACGGGAGCTAAAGACCCCCGTATTTTTTTGCGAATTCCGCGGCACAGCTCAACTCGCCGCGGCAAGCTGAAAAATTAGCGTTTTGAAGGGTACGGGCTTTAGCCCGTACGTTAAACCTCATAAAATGACCGCGGCCTTCAGGCCCCGAGGGATGTTTTTCTCCTGCCGGCTTAAGGGTTCGGTTTTTTCCGCGGCCGCTCAAGCCGTGCCCTGATACANNCTGGCCGTTGCGCGTCGCCGGAATGCCGACCGAAGCCACACAGCCGTTCAGCCCGCCATAGGGGCTGCCGATCGAGGCCACCATCGCGGAAAGGCGAATTGCGGGGTGGTAATTATTTTGTAAGCAACAAGGACAATCAGGGAATTTTATTGGCAATTTAGTAAACAGACACGTCGTTAAAATTTGGTAGAAGAGCATTTTTAGAGGTTTATTTTTGCACCTCAATCAGCCCCCCTCCCTTTTTCCCCTCACCCTCCCTCAATTTTTCTCTTTACCATCTTTTCTCTACACCATCAGGAAACCTGCTCTACCGGCCCAGCGTTGCGCGACCTTGCGCATAGACGTCGATGGCCCGGTAGATTTCCACATTGCGCATGATGGATTCGACATATTCGCGGGTCTGCGTGAAGGGAATTGATTCGACGAACTCGTCGATGCCCGAATAAGGTCCGGCCGCCTTCCAATCGACCACACGGCTTCCGCCTGCGTTGTAGGCCGCCAGCGCATACTCCTCGACGCCGCCGAAGTGATCGATCATCTGGCGCAGATAGCGGGTTCCCAGCCGGATATTCGTCTCCGGATCGAGCAACTGGAAGGTCTGGAAGTGGGCGATGCCCTCTTCTTGCGCCAGCGTCTTGCCCACCGCGGGCAGCATTTGCATCAGGCCGTAAGCGTTAGCCGAAGAAATCGCTCCGGGATTGAACTCCGACTCCTGGCGAATGAGCGAGGCCACCAGATAGGGATCGAGATGATTTTTCGCCGACTCGGCCTGGATCGTATTCCACCACGCCTCGGGAAAGAGAATGCGCCAGTAGGCCAGCGGAACGGATGCGATCGGAGACGAAGCCGCGCCGGGCAGGGCGCGTTTGAGCGCGCGCAGGGCGCGGAAGGTTTCGCCGCAGGCGGCGTAAATTTGCCCCTCGGCCAGCGCGCTCCACGTAACCGAATCCGGATCGGCCTTGATCTCGCGCGCGATGTATTCGTTCAGGCCGGCGTTGGC
Source organism: Acidobacteriaceae bacterium (assembly GCA_003156495.1). Taxonomy (GTDB): domain Bacteria; phylum Acidobacteriota; class Terriglobia; order Terriglobales; family Acidobacteriaceae; genus Telmatobacter. The sequence continues at coordinate 1,472 of PMHC01000112.1, read as the reverse complement.
CAGCAGCCGCGCTTTGGCCAAATGCGGACTATCGGCGGGAAAATTATCCGCCAGTTGCGGCGCCGGCTGCGGTTGCAGGCTGTCAAGAACCGGCTCCTGCACAGGCCGCGCGTCGCCCAGCGCGGCCAGCCGCTGCCGCGCCATCTGCGCGTAAAAAAAGTGCGGATAGACGCGAACAATCGCGCGATAGTTGCCCGCGGCCAGCGATGGATTATGATCCTGCGTCTCGTACAATCGTCCGCGCCAGTAAAGCGCGGCCACGGCATCGGGCGACGTGGGATAGAGCCTGATCTGCTCATCGAAGTTCTTGGCCGCATCCAGATAGAGACCCGACCTGTAGCTGAGCCAGCCGGCGCGCCAATGCGCGGCCGAGGCGCGTTTATCGCCGGGAAAGCGCGCGGCCAGATCGCCATAGTATTGAATCGCGGTCGGGTAATCGCGCTTGAGCAGATACATGTTGCCGGCCGAAAGCAGCGCCTCGGCCAACCACTGGCTGCGCGGAAACCTTGTTTCCATCTCGGCGACAATCTGCTTTTGCTCCGTCGCATCGTCGCGGTTGCGCGCCAGTTCCATCAGCAGCTCCAGGCGACGCGCGCCGTTATCGTCGGGCGTATCGGGCAGCGCGCGCGCTTCGGACTCGGTCAGCCGCTTCAACTTCAACTGGCAGGCCGCCTCGGCCACGGCAAAGCTGTTGCGGACCTGGGCATCGACTCCGGCTGCAGCTTCGAGCGCGCGATACTGCTCGGCGGCATCGGCATAACGGCCCGCTTTGTAGTAGGCGTCGCCCAGGCTGCGCATCTCCTCGGCTGTCAGCGTGGACTCGGCCCCCATCTGCGCCAGCTTGGCGCGCGCCGTTTTCGCCTCGGCGCTCAGCGGAGCGCCCAACAGCAACCGCTTGAAGATCGCCTGCGCCATCTGCCGCTGATCGAGCGCCAGCTCGACCTCGCCCAGCGCCAACTGATAGCCCGGCCTGTCTACCGCATCGCTTTCCGTCGCATCCGCCAGCGCCTTGCGCGCACCCTCTACGTTGTTGAGCGCAAGCAGAACACTGGCCTCCAGCTCCGGCGCTTCATCGGCAAAAATGCTCTCTGGATAACGCGCGGTAAAGCCGTGGAGAACCCGCTCGGCAGCCGCATCGTCGCCCGCGCCGTGGCTGGCCTGTGCGCCCAAAAACTCCTCATAGTCGGTCAGTTCGCCATCGGCGCGCCGGGCTTGCGCCAGCGCCGAGGCCGCATCGTCGTAACGTTTATCGAGCAGATAGGCGTGGCCCAAAGCCAGATAAGCCGCCGCCGCGGCCTCGCCGGAATGTTTGCGCGCGTAAGCCGCCACTCCGGCATAAGCCTCCGGTGTGCGCATCGTGGCCAACTGCTGCGCCATGGGGCGCAATTCGGCCGAGGCGACAAAGGCCTGCTTGATCCGCGCCGTGCGCGCCAACCGATCGGCGCGGCTCGTCTGCGAGCGTTTTTTGTGCC
>PMHC01000082.1 GCA_003156495.1 Acidobacteriaceae bacterium | reverse complement strand
TCAAGTCGTGCCCTTTCAAAATCGCTCTATACCTACAGGAGATTTGCTCCAGATCGCTCATGCATCAATCTCCTGTGGAAGTGATTTGGTCCAAGGCAGACGCACTGGTTTCGCGTCCGCTGGCGGGAAGCTGCCGGCCTTGCTTGCGGAGATGGCCCGACATCAACTGGTCGGTATAGATCAAGAAGTTGGCGGCGGTGGAAACCACGCCGGGATGGCGCGGGATGGGGCAGAGCGGATGGCGCAATTCGGCGTGCTGGGCAACGAAGGCGCGAATTTCTTCGAGCGAGTGATGGGCTTTTTTAAGCTGTTGCGCGAACTCGGTTTTGGCTTTGGCCTTGGCTTCGGCCAGCGCCATCTGCACGCGGCTGTAGGCGTGGATTTCGCCCTCGGCCGAGGTTTCGACCGGCAGGAAATTCACTTCGGCGAAGCGCTCGACCAGCGCGGCCTGCACGCCGTCGGATTGCACCGAGGGCAGGCAACCGAAGGGCTTGAGTGCGAGCACCAAGTGGCAGGCTTTTTTGCGCGTGTAGTAAAGGGTCTTGCTCACTTCAAGGTGCCCTTCGCCGCCGCGCAGAAAGGTGTTGTAGTAGGGCGAGGCCAAAGCCGTCAGCGCCGCTTGCGGAGTGAGCTTTTTGACGGGAAGGGCGAGCAGTCGCGCCAGTCGCTCAAAGTGATGCGTATAGATTTTGGCTCCCACGACGAAGCCCAACTGCTTGCTCCAGCAGGCGAGGCGCGTGGCCAGAGCTTTTTTCGGATGCCGCCACGGCGCGGTGTAGGCGGCCATTTTGCGCCGCTCGATGGCGCGCATTTTGCGCGAGTGCAGCAGATAGAGAAGCCAGGAACTGATGGGCTCGATCGAAACTTCGGCGCCTTCTTTTTCGAGAAAATCCAACATGCGGAAGTTGCCGTCGCTTTCCGTCATCTGCGCCCAGAACTCGCCGATGACCTTGACGACCGGTTTGACGCGCAGCCAATCGACCTCGACCGTTAGCATTTGTTGCGCGGCGGCGGGGAGAACCTCGGTGAGGTTTTTGCCGTACAGATGCGACCAGATTTTGGTGCAGGTGTTGGGCAGGCGATACCAAAGGGAGGTGCGCGGGGGAAGAAGAAAGGCGGGCAGGGCGTCGGCGAACTCGAAGGCGCGATGGTGCTCGAAGTGATCGGCGATGGTGTCGGCCATGGCGGCGATGGCCCGGTCGGCGGCGTCGGGTTGTACCGCGAAGGGGCGCAGTTGATGCTGCGCGGCGTTCAACAGATCGCCGAGGATGAAGGCGTGCAGCGCGTTCAAGCCGAAATCGACGGAAAACTGCAGGCCGGTGTGGCCGGTGGTGGCGTGGATGCCCTGATCTTGCGAGAACGAGAGCACGCGAAAGTTCACGAATCCGGCGGCGTTCAGCGCCGTGCGGAATTCATTTTCATACAAACCGAAGCGGCAGGGTCCGCCGGAGGCCGCGGTGAAATAAATGTACTGGCTGACGATCTGCGAACGCGTTAGCCCGGCGCGCTCCTTCTGTTGCAAAAAGCGGATCAGGTTGCCGACGGTGAAGTAGACCGGGTTGCAGAGGCCGCTGGCGCAAAACTCCGCGCCGATGGCGTGCGCGGCGCGATCGGTTTCAGGCAAGCGCTGGCAGCGGTAGCCGGCACCGCGAAGCAGACCTTCAATCAACCGTTCGTGCTTCCAAGTGAGGCCGCCGAACAGAATGGTGACAGAAGTGCGCTCCTCCGCCGTAAAGGGCAATTCCAGGGGCCGTAACGGGGAAGGGTTACGGTCGGATTGTGTTTCATCCCCTTGCGCAAACTTAGTTTGCGCACAGATGTTCATGCGTGCAGCCTCCTGTTACAAAGCCTAAAGCCGGGAATTCTACTGTTATTACGCACGGAGCAATCGGCTCGTTTCCGCATGCAGTATTTCCGCGGCTGAATGAAAATTCAGTTTGTTCTTCTTGAACTTATGATGCACGCAATCTGGCAAAGGTCGCTTCGCTCGCTTGCATCCCGCCACGGTTCATCACTTGCCTCCAACCAAGTGACGAACCTTTGTTGCCGACTTTCGTTCAATGACGGCCCGGCGCAGGCCAAGCCTCTGGCACAGATCTTTGCCATAAGCGGTTTCCGTAGTGAATTTGGCGCCCGACTGGTTCAGCCAGCAGAGGGCTTTTTCGCCGAGCGCGTCAACGTAGGAAACCTCTTCCAAATTAAAGATGCAATTGGCTCGGGGGCCAATAGCATTCGCTACACGAACGAGTTCTTTGACCCACTCGCCGGCCAACTTGCCCTCGAGGATGAAAACCGGGCAGGCCGCATCGCGATCTGGCAGCGTAATTCGTAACACAATCTATTGTAAAAGCATGTGGGATGCCATGAAGCTGTATTGTATGTAAGTCGTTTTATTTATTTTATATAGTTGGAATTATGGCGCTTGGGGAGACGGCTTTTGTGCCGCTTTTGCGCCGCCATTGCGTCGCGCCTGCCGCAATGGCGGCACGGTGACGCCGCGCGAGGGTGGCTGTTGCATGGGGGATTTAAGGGCAAATCTCCTGAGGGTATAGAGGGAAAAAACGTCCCTCGGGGCCTGAAGGCCGCGTTGATTTGATTACGTTTGCGGC
>PMHC01000272.1 GCA_003156495.1 Acidobacteriaceae bacterium | reverse complement strand
CAGCTTTAGCCGTGCCGTAAACCCAACCAGATCAACGTGGCCTTTAGGCCCCGAGGGGCGTTTTTCTTCCCCTGGTCCAAAATTCAGAGTTTTTCCGCGGCGAGTCTAGCCCCTGCTAATCGTCGATCGCCCTCAACGCCTTTGCCGATCATTACCCATCTTTGGCGCAACATAAATAAGGAAGCCCGTCTCTCTTCCACCAGACCGTCAGGCGGTCTTCCCGTAAAAAAAAATTCCCCCCAAAAACTGCCTCAAACCTGGTGCAAAAACAGCCTCCCAACAAACCGATTCTAATTAGAATCAACAACTTGCATGTTTACTTAATCGCCAATATACGCGCCAATCGTCCCTTAGTTTACTAGATAATTAATAGCTGGAATCGCACGGAAAACTCTTCTCGCAAATCATTGCTTTCAGACCAGATAGCGCCCATCTAAGCGCTCTGCGCCAAACGCGCTCCCAACCTGCGCGCGCGACGCAGCGTGTTTTCGGGCAACTTGTAATCCGGCTTGCCCGCCGTCAGGCCGATCCAGAGCTGCCCCACAGGTTTCGCTCCCAGCATCTTGGCGGCCATGCGCAGAGTCCGCGCCGCGCCGGTCATAATCGGAATCAGAAACCCCGGCATGCCCGCCGCCGCCACCAGAATCGCCTTGCGCGGACGTCGTTTGCTGCGCAGCACCGGCGAGTTCTGCCCCCAGGGCCAATAGGCAAAGCCCAGCAGCCGCTCCTCAAAGCGCCGAAAGACCGCCGTCACGTTGTAGTAGTTCACCGGCGAGGCCAGAACCAGCAGATCGGCGGCTTCGGCGGCGCTCAAAATCTGTTCCAGCTCGTCCTGTTGCGCGCAGCGGCCGCGCTCCTCGCCCGCCTCTTGCGTGCATTGCCGGCAGTTGGTGCAGAACTCGATCGGCCGCTCGCCGAGCCGGATCGTCTGCGTCACGGCTCCCTGGCTGCGTGCCCCTTCAAGAATCGCCTCGACGGCGCTCGCGGTTGCGCCCTCCCGCCGATAGCTGCCCACAATCGCCACTACGCGTGTGCTCATTTGCTTCCTCCGCCGGTCTGCGCAGCTTAGTTGATTTATGTAGACCTCTTCCGTGACCTGGCGCACTCGTTTCGCTTCCGCCTCGCTCGGCTCCTGCTATGCTGGATGACGTGACCTTTCGCGCTTGCGCTAAAACGATCTTGCTTTTCGCGCCTTTCCTGGCCTTTACGGCCACTGCTTGTCATAAGGAGGAGCAGGCGGTCGTTGGTGTCGCTCAAAACGCCGCCAAGGCCGAGCGGCAGGCTCAGGCCACGGCCACCGAGCGCGATAGCCAGCGCGCGCAGCTTGAGCAGATTCCGCTGCCCACCAAGAGTCTCTACATCGATATTCACGATCCTGCTGCCTGGGCCAATCCCTTCCTCATCGTCGGTCCAGAAACGATCACGCTCAGCGTCCCGCAGCCCAACGCCGCTTCCGGCGCGGCCGCGCAGCCAACAACTACCGCGCAGCCAACTACCGCGCTCAAGCCCGCCGCCGCTCGCCGGCAAGAGATGCAGTTGCGTCCCGAGGATCTGGCCAAAGCTGTTATCGCCATCCCCCACGGCGCCTGGCGCTATGGGCGTGTAATCGCCGTCGCCGAGTCGCCCTCCGCCGCGTCCAAAGACCGGCCGATGGTTCGCCGCAACCTTGAAGCCGCCGTCCAGCAGTTGAACGATCTGGGCATCGTCGTCCAGGAGTGGCCGGCGCGTTAGTTGTGCTCCCCGTATCCCTTTTCATACCCCACCCGTATTTTGGCGCTAAGTTGCGGTAAACTGAACTGGTTTGGTGCCCTTCAAGCATTCTTGTAGCGCAGCGAAAAGGAGAACCATCGACATGGCAGAAGAAAACAAATCCTACGGATTAGCATGGTTTCTGGCCGGACTGGGCGTCGGCGCGTTGGTCGGCATTCTCTACGCTCCCAAAAGCGGCAAAGAGACTCGCGAAGACATCGCCACCGGCGCGCGCGATAGCGCCGATTACCTGCGGGAGCGCTCGCGCGAGGCCGCCGAAAGCGTCAGTGCTTTGGTCGACAAAAGCAAAGAGCAGGTCAGCGCCTTCGTCGATAAAAGCAAAGAGCAAGTCAGCACGCTGGTCGACAAAAGCAGGGAACAGGTCAGCGATTACGTCGATCGTGGCCGCGAAGCCGTCGATCGGGGACGCGCGCAGTGGGAAGAGTTTGTCGAGCGCGGCAAAAATCTGGTGGCCGATCAGTCCAGCCGTGTGAGCACGGCCATCGATGCCGGACGTCAGGCTTACAAGGCCTCCTCCACCGAGCCGCCAGAAACCCACGAGTACTAAAGGCCGCTTGCTTCTCGTACGCCTCGCGCGTTTCCCCGTGCTCGTACGGGAGGAGCGCTTGTAGCGTGCGGGCGGCGGCTTAAACGCGGCCGGCGCATTTTGCCGGCCTGTTTCAAAAAACTACGCAGCGGCCCTGCGCGAGATCGATATCATGCCTAGCTTAGATAATCAGACGATTCAGCTTATTCTTGTTGCCGCAGTGGCCGTCGCCCTGCTGATCCAGGTCATTGTGCTGCTGGCCGCTTTTATCGCCATGCGCAAGGCCGCCCGCGCCATCGGCGAAACCGTCGAGGAGCTGCGCGATTCGGTGATTCCGGTGATCGACACTACCCGCGATCTGGTCCAGCGCATCGCGCCCAAAATCGATGCCGCCGCCGACGATCTGGCCGCTCTTACCCACTCGCTGCGCGAGCAGGCCGTCGATGTGCAGAAGGTCGCCGACGAGATCATCGGTCGTGCGCGCCGTCAGGCCGTACGGGTCGACAAGCTCTTCTCCAACGTCCTCGATGCCGTCGATCGCGCCGGTTCGTTCATGGCCGATAGCGTCGCCAAGCCCATGCGTCAGTTCTCGGCCCTGCTGGCCTCGGCCAAGGCCGTCGTCGAATCGTTGCGCAATGCCGAATCCGCTAGCGCCACCCGTCCCAGCCGCCCGCCCGTCGACAACGATCCGTTTATTTAGCGCAAATCGCTTGTAGGTGTAGAGTGGCTTTGAAGGGGCACNNTTTAGGCCCCGAGGGATGTTTTTCTCTATACCATCAGGCAATTTGCTCTAGTGCCACGCCGGTTTCTCATCTGTCGTGTAGCGCATTTTTGCTAAATGGAACGCCCATTCGCGCCGCGTTCTTGCCTTTTTGCGGCCAGGGTTGAGTGGCGTATTTCGATGTACCCATCGTGAAGCAGCTTTACGCGATCCATCCGCCGCCGACCACTTCGTCGCCGTCGTAGAAAACCGCCGCCTGCCCGGGCGTAACGGCGCGCTGCGGCACGTCGAAGCTGGCCAGAACCTCGCCCGCGCCGGCCGGCTCCAGCCTCGCCCAGGCTGGCTGGTGACGGTTGCGGATCTTCACTCGCACGCGCATCGGCGCCGTTAGCTCGGCAATCGAAATCCAGTTCAGTTGCCGCGCGCGCAGCGTGCGCGTAGCCAGCTCGGCCTCCGAGCCAACGGTTACGCAATGGCTCGCCGGATCGATCTTGAGCACGTAGAGCGGCGCGGACGAAGCCACGCCCAGCCCCTTGCGCTGTCCGATGGTGAAGTTGAAGATGCCTTCGTGTCGGCCGATAACCTCGCCCTGCGCATTCACCATTTCGCCCGCGCTCTCAGGCATCGGTACATTTTGTTCTTCGAGATATGCCGCGAGAAATTGCTTGTAGTCGCCGCCGGGAATGAAGCAGATCTCCTGCGAATCGGGCTTTTCGGCCAGCGTCAGCCCATAGCCGCGCGCGGCCTCGCGTACCTCCGGCTTCGTCATCCGGCCCAGCGGAAAGAGCGTGTGCGCCAACTGCTCTTGCGTGAGCCCGAAGAGAAAGTAGCTTTGGTCCTTGGCCAGATCCGTCGGTTGCTTCAAAATCCAGCGGGCGCGCTTTTCGTCGAACTCGTTTACCGCGTAGTGGCCGGTCGCGATCTTTTCCGCGCCCACGCCCCGCGCGGTCTTCAGCAGTTGGTCGAACTTGAGAAAGTTGTTGCAAAGAGAGCAGGGAATCGGCGTACGTCCGGCCAGGTACTCGCGTACGAAAGGTCGCACCACATCGCGCTCGAATCGTTCCTGCTGATTGACGACGTAGTAAGGGATGCCGAGCTGGCCGGCGACGCGGCGCGCGTCGTACACATCGTCGAGCGAGCAGCAGCGGCCCACCGTCGGCGCGTCTGTAATGCCGAGCCGGCCCGCGAGCCGCGTCTGATCCCACAGTTGAAGCGTGAGGCCCACGACGCGCTCGCCTGCGTGAACGAGCATCGCCGCCGCCGTCGAGGAGTCAACCCCTCCGGACATGGCTACGGCAATGGCGGTGCTTTCAGTCATAGAAATTTAGATGCGCGAACGTGAAAAGCGGCGCGAACTCCGCTCTATTCCTAAAGACAATTCTAAAAGCCGGGTGCCCCCGGTCTCGATTTTGAGACCGGGGAACCACAACACTCTTGATTTTGTACTATCACAGGGTGCCCCCGGTCCCTGGCTTTTGGGGACCGGGAAATCACGACACCAAAAATCGAAATCATCTGCTCACGGTACTAGCCCCGCTAACTCCGCTAGCTCCGCTGCACTTCCAAAGACAATTCTAAAAGCTCACGGTCGCGGCTGAGAACTGAGAGCTGACAGCTGACAGCTGCAAGCTGACAGCTAATCCCCGCCCGCCAGCGCCCGCAAATGTTCCACCGCTTCGGGCAGTACGCGCAAAATGTAGTCCACATCTCTCTCCGATGCGGTTTCGAGCAAACTAAAACGCAAACTTGCCCGCGCGGATTTTTTGTCCACTCCCATCGCCATCAGCACATGGCTGGGCTCAGTGGATCCCGACGAACAGGCCGAGCCGCCGCTGACGGCCACGCCCTTCAAATCGAGCGCGATCAGTAGCGCCTCGCCCTCCACCTGCGCGAATCGTATGTTCGTCGTGTTGGCGACGCGCGGCGCGCCGGCGCCGTTCACCGCCGTGCCCGCGATCTGCAAAATCCCCGCTTCCAGCCGGTCGCGCAAATCTCTGGTCCGCTCAATCGTGCCGTCGCCGAGCGCATTGATCGCTAGTTGCGCGGCCTTGCCCAGCCCCACAATTCCCGGCGTGTTTTGCGTGCCGGCGCGCAGGCGGCGCTCGTGGTTGCCGCCGACAATCAGCGGCTCAAGCGGCGTGCCGCGTCGCACGTAGAGCGCGCCCACACCCTTGGGTCCGTAGATTTTGTGCGCGCTGATCGAGCACAGATGGCAGCCGAAGCGCCGCACGTCAAGCGGAATCTTGCCCGCGCCCTGTACCGCGTCGATGTGGAAGAACGCGCCGGCCTCGGCCACGATGCGGCCGATCTCTTCCACCGGTTCGATGACGCCGGTTTCGTTGTTGGCCAGCATCACGCTGACGAGCCGCGTCTGCGGCCGCAGCGCGCGCCGAATCTCTGCGGGATCGATGAGGCCGCTCTGGCGCGGCGCGACGTATGTAACTTCAACGCCGCGATTGGCCACGCTTTCGGCGGCGCGCAGCACGGCCGAGTGCTCGATTGATGTCGTAATCAGGTGGTCGCCCGCGCGCAGCAAACCAAAAATTGCCGCGTTGTCGCCCTCTGTGCCGCCGGAGTTGAAGATCACCTCCGCCTCGCCGCAGCCGAAAATTTCCGCCACCGCCTCCCGCGCCCGATCCACGGCCTTGCGCGCCTGCTGGCCTTCGCCGTAGATCGAGGCGGCGTTGCCGAACTCCTCCATCCAGTAGGGGCGCATCGCTTCGACCACCTCGGGCAAAAGAGGCGTGGTGGCGTTGGCATCGCAATAAACGCGGTAGGGCAAATTTTTCTCCTCTTCGATTGTACGGGCGCTCGTGCCTTTGCGTGTACTCGTCTCGTCGCGGCGTTGACGTGAATGAATGCATGGAAAAGTACAATGCAAACAGAATCTTTCAATACCACCTGGAGATAAAGCGAATGAGCGAAGGGCCCCGTGTTTTAATCGTCGGCAGTGCCGGCCAGCTTGGCTGCGAGCTGCAAAAAAGTTTTGCCGGCTTCGGTCCCATTGTCGCCGTCGATCGCGAGTCGGTCGACTTGGCCGATGCCGCGCAAACCCGCGCGCTGGTGCGCCGCGCCGCGCCCGACGTGATTTTGAATGCCGCCGCCTACACTGCCGTCGATCGCGCCGAAGCCGAGGCTGGGCTGGCCAACCTCATCAACGCCCAGGCTCCGCGGGTGCTCGCCGAAGAGGCGCAGGCGCGCGGCGCAATCTTCGTTCACTACTCCACCGACTACGTTTTCGACGGCGGCAAGCGCGATCCCTGGCTCGAGACCGACACGCCCAATCCGTTGAACGTTTACGGATCGAGCAAGCTGGCCGGCGAGCAGGCCATCGCGGCGGTGGGCGGAAAGTTCCTCATCTTCCGCACCAGTTGGGTCTACGGGCCGCACGGCAAAAACTTTTTGCTGACCATGCTGCGGCTGGGCCAGCAGCGCGAGCGGCTCTCGATTGTCGATGACCAGTACGGCGCGCCCACCACCGCCATCGATCTGGCGCGCGTCACGCATTCCGTTGTACAGGGGATTGTCGCCAACCGCTTCGGCGAGCCGCGGCAGTGGGCCGGTCTTTACCACACGACCAACGGCGGCGCTGTCTCCTGGTGCGGTTTCGCCAAGGCGATCTTCGCGCGCGCACACGAACTGCTCGGCACCAAAGTGCCCGCGCTCGACCCCATCGCCACCAAGGATTACCCCACGCCGGCCAAGCGTCCGCGCAATTCGATTCTGTCCAACGCCAAGCTGCGCGAGCGTTTCGGCATCAGGCTGCCGGAGTGGGAAGACGCGCTTGAAGAGGTTATGCAGATTTTAAGTAAAATGGCGAAGTAGCGGAATTTTGGAATAGATCGCATTCATTTTCGCGACCGGATGAAAAATCCTCAAGGGCTTTCTCCTTGAGGATTTTTCATTGCACCTACAAGAGATTTGCTCTAAGAAAATCGCGTCCGGCGCCAGAGCAGTGTTCCGCACAGCCCCAGCGTCACGAGCGCGCCGGCAATGAGCGCGATCATCCATGGAAGATTCACGGCGATTGGCTGCACGCGCGTGCCGGCTGCCAGCCAGATGAAAATGCCGCAAGCGGAAGCGACAATCAGCCACTCCCACCAACGGCGCGTGCGCTTCTGCTCTGTTGCGGGATCGTCGCCATCAACGATGGCCGTCACTTCTTCCTGGTTCAATCCGTAGCGATCGCATTCGCGTTGCGAGGCCGCGCGCCAATTTTCCAGCTCCGAGGCCGGCGGCGCGGCCATGCTGATCGAGATGGCGCCGGCGATCATGATGATCGAGCCGAGCAGAATCGTCAGCCGACCGCCCGTGCTCAACCCGGAGAATTCGCCGAAGACCAGCGCGCCCCAGGCCAGCCCTAAAAGCTGATTGGTGTTCGATAGCGGAATGCCGCGGCCGATGCCGACGTACTTGGCCGCGTATTGCTGAAAGAGATCGCCGATTACCCAGCAGAAGCCGCCCAGAAAAGGCCAGAAGAGCATCGGCCGGGCGCGTTGCAGCTCGGCGGCCAGCGGCCCCACGCCGCCGTAAAAAAAGCAGCCCAGCGTGAAGACCGTGCCCAGCTCGCCGAAGGTGAAAATGGTGACGAACGAAAGCGGATTCATGCCGCTGAGGTAAGCCTTGCGGTAGGGAATGTACATGGTTCCCCACAGCACGCCCGCGCCCAGCACGGCGAGAATGCCGATGCCGGTTTTGCCCGTTGCGCCAGCGTTCTGTTGCACCGTGGCGATAACCAACACCGCCGCGCCCACCACGATCGCCGCCGCGCCGCCGATCACCTTGAGCCAATCTTTGGCGCGCGAGCCGCGCAGTTCCTTGAAGAACAGCCAGCCCCAAAACAATCCCACCAGACTGTTGGTGTTCCACAGCGGAAAGGCGATGGCCAGCCCCACGCTGCGAATGCCGAAGATCGTCAGCGTGTTGGCCACGGCCCACAACATTCCGCCCACCAGCGCCCAGACGATCAGGTGCGGCCGCTCGCGCAGATCGTGATAGAGAAATTCCGTGCCTTTGAGCATCGTGGGTAGCGTCCAGCGGGCGACGAAGGCCCCCATCACCATGCCCATCGAAAGCAGAAAAGGAGAAAAACCCGCGCTGACCAGCTTGGTCGGCGCTTCGGCGCTGCCCAGCCACACGGCCGCCGCCAGTCCGCAAAAGACGCCCAGCTTGTGCAATGAAATTGTCGATCGCGGCGGCGCGGCGGCCGTGGTTGCGCTCATCCGTTTACCTCAAGGCCATCAACAGCGCGGTTCCCAGCGCAAGCACAACCAACGGCACCCAAAGATGCACATCGGTCAAAATGGCCGCCACACGCGAATGTTTCATGCCGATCTCTCCGGCCAGCTTGACTGGCCTCTCTATCTATTGTGCAACCTTCAGCACGATTCGGCACTCTACAGAATTGGTAAAAATGCTCTATCGGCGGCGGCTTTTGGGGGTGAGGCCTCGCGCGGTTTTGGCTTTGCCCGTCGAGCCGCGCACAATCAACTTCGCTTTTACTTCTGCCTGCGCCACCGATTGCTCGCCCGACATGAGCTTGAAGAGATTTTCCATCGCGATCTCACCCATGCGCCGCATCGGCTGGTGAACGGTCGTCAGCGGCGGATCGAGATAGCCGGAGAAAAACAGATCGTCGAATCCGGTTACGGAAATATCGGCCGGAATGCGCAACCCGCGAGCGTGAATGGCGCGCATGGCGCCCAGCGCCGTCATGTCGTTGTAGCAGCAGACGGCCGTCGGCTGCCGGTCGAGATCGAGCAGCCCATTCATCGCTTTGATTGCCGTGGCCGTTCCGCCGTTGCCTTTGACGGCCAGCTTAGCGTCAAATTCGATTCCGGCCTCGGCTAGAGCTTGTTTGTAGCTGGCCAGCCGCTCCACATCCGACTGGTAGCCGTTGCGGTCGCCGATGTAGGCGATGCGTTTGTGCCCCAGCCCGATCAAATGCTTCATCACGGCGCGGCTGCCGGCGCGGTTGGCAATCATGACCGAATGCACGAAAGCCCCCGGAAATTGATCGTTGACCAGCACGATGGGCACATTCAACTGTTTGAGCAGGGGCAGATAGAGCGCGCCGACGCGCGATGAGGTGACGATGATGCCGTCGACGCGCCGCTCGGCTAGCTCCTGCACCACGCTGCGCTCGCGCTTGGGATCGGCATTCGAGTCGGCGAGAAAAACCGCGTAGCCGTAATCGTTGGCTGTCTGCTCAACGCCGCAGGCCACTTCGGCGGCAAAGGGATCGGAGACCGTGGTCACGACCAGGCCGACGGTTCGCGTCTGCCGCGTCACCAGTCCGCGCGCTACGGCGCTGGCCCGGTAGCCGGTTTCGGCGGCGATGCGGCGGATTTTTTCCGCTGTTTCTGGCCTGACCAGCGGGCTGTTGTGCAAAGCGCGTGAGACGGTCGGGTGCGAAACGTGCGCCAGCCGCGCAATGTCTTTGATCGAGGGCTGCCGCGGCGCGCGCTGGCCTGCCGAATGCATCAAGCCCGCTGTTCTGCCCGGCTCTTTCTCGAACACTGCTTAAACTCCTTATTGCACACCTGTGCGACCCCATTTAGTCTCCGCGTCTCCCCGCCGGCTCGTCAATGACCGGCGCCACGCCGTAAGCTGGAAGGCAAGCGATGAACCTCACTTCTCCGATCCCAGCCCAACTCGAGCGCCGCATCGGCCTCGGTTCCGCCGTCCTCTTCAACATGCTTGAGATGATCGGCGTCGGCCCCTTCATCACGCTTCCGCTGGTGATCGCCGCCGCCGGCGCGAGACTTTCCGTTTGGGCCTGGGTGCTGGGCGCCGTGATTGCCGTTGCCGACGGTCTGGTCTGGGCCGAACTGGGCGCGGCCTTTCCACGCGCGGGCGGTTCCTACGCCTTCTTGCGAGAAATCTATGGTCCCGAGCGGGCGGGCAACTGGCTCAGCTTTCTCTACGTCTGGCAGTTGAGC